>JBIPMZ010000263.1:0-3567 GCA_044376165.1 Cyanobium sp. | reverse complement strand
GGGCCCGCTCGGCAGCTTGCTGCAGGGGGAGATCGAGGGTGAGGCGCAGATCGCGGCCGGCGCGGGCGGGCCGGTCCCCCAGCACCCGCTGCACCTGGCCCGCGGCATCCACCTCCAGCTGCTGTCCACCCCACTCCCCCCGCAGGTGGCGCTCGAACACCTTCTCCAGCCCGGTGCGGCCGATGCGGTCTCTGAGGCGGTAGCCCTGATCCCGCAGGCGCTGGTACTCCTCCTCGCCGATGCTGCTGGTGTAGCCGATGATGTGGGCGGCGAGGCTGCCGTGGGGATAGGCGCGCAGCACCTCGATGGCCGCATCGATGCCCCGCAACGCACCGGCCTGCTCCCGTAAGCGCAGCACCTGCACGGGGGTGAGCGGACCGGAGAGGGGGATGGGCGATCCGTCGCCTTCGCGGCCACCGGCGCGGCGCTCGCGCTCCAGCTGGTCGGCGGGGATGCCCAGCAGCCGGGCCAAGCGGTCGCGCAGACCGGGCCAGTCGGCCTCCTCCACCAGCCGCGGTTGGAGGGTGAGGCGGTAGACGAGCCGGTTGGAGGCCAGCAGCTGGCCGTGGCGATCGAGCATGCGGCCCCGCACGGGGTCGCGGGGGATGAGGCGGATGCGGTTTTCGTCGGCCATCGCCCGGTTTTCCGGGCCGTAGAGCAGCTGCAGCCAGGCGAGACGCGCCGCGATCGCACCGCTGAGCAGGAGGACCAACACGATCAACAGGGCGGGCTGGGAGCCGACACCGGTGTGTCGCGTCCGCCCGGGGGCGAGGGCCATCAGCCGATCCCGGAAGCGGCCGAGCCGGACAGTCGCTGCTCGAGGAGATCCAAGCGGGCGGCGATGCGAGAGAGGGTGGCCTGCAGCTCCGCCGGATCCGCGGCGTCGGGATCGGTCGTCCCGGAGGCGGGGACGGTGCCTTCGTCCTGCACTTCCACCTTCACCACCGGATTGCCCAAACCGGGCTGCAAGCGATCGAGATCCTCCCGCAGCTGGCTGGCGGAGGGCTCGCCCTCCTCGCGCAGGCGGCCGAGGGGGTCGGCGCTGCTGCCGTCGAAGGCGGCGAGCACCTCCCGGGGGCCGCCACGCCGGGCCCGTTCGACCACCGCCAAACCCACGGGCAGCACGTCTTGCATCAGGGTCAGACGCAGGGCATCGAGGGGATCGGCAGCCATGGCGGACCGGGGAGGAACCGATTCAGTCTGACGCGCTGTGCGCGGGAACTCAGGGGCTGGTGCGGGTCACGCCCGGATTCACCACCACGGGAGCGCAGGGACGGTGAGCCCCCAGCCACCAGCCCACGCTGGTCGCCATCACGAGCAGGGTGGCGAAGGGGAGGGCGGCGCGGCGGGTGCCCTCGAGGGCGAACCACTCCCACCAGCCCCGCAGCAGGCGCTCCCGGTCGAAACGGCGCCGCTGGCGCTGATCCTCCAGCTCCCGGCGGCGGAGGGCGCGCGCCACCCAGTGCTCAAACGCCTTCTTTTTCGTGACCGCCATCTTGCGCTCCACCTCCAGCAGGTGACCCGCGGTGAGGTCGGGGTTGAAGGTGGTGATCAGATCGAGGGTCTTGAGGAACATCTCGATGGCGCCGTCCTTGACGGCCAGCTCGTGGGGTTCGAGCTGATCCCAGGCGACCTCCGGGTAGAAGCGCTGCCGGTTGGCCAGGATCTGGTCTTCGCTCAGCTGGCCGGGTTCCCGCAGCCAGCGGTCGGTGTTGGCGTCGAAGCGGCGCCAGTAGAGGAAGGGGTTGAGGTAGATGGTCTTCCCCGCCAGCGAGATCGTGTCCTGCTGCAGGCGTCGTTGCAGCAGGACGTGCTCCTGGTCGGGGTCGGCGGCGCTGGTGGCGGGGGTCACGGCGGAGGGGGGATCCCGGCGGGCCCCGATGGTATCGGGACCCTTCGGCGGTTGCCAGGGAGGGGGCCGTGACAACCCCGCGCCGGCCTCATTCCCACTCGATGGTGCCGGGGGGCTTGCTGGTGATGTCGAGGACGACCCGGTTGACCCCCTTCACCTCGTTGACGATGCGGTTGGAGATCTTCTCCAACAGGTCGTAGGGCAGGCGCGACCAGTCGGCGGTCATGCCGTCCTCGGAGGAGACGCAGCGCAGCACCACCGGGTAGGCATAGGTGCGCTTGTCGCCCATCACACCGACGCTGCGGACGGGCAGGAGCACGGCAAAGGCCTGCCAGATCTCGTCGTAGAGCCCAGCATCCCGCACCTCCTCGCGCACGATCCAGTCGGCATCGCGCAGGATGTTGAGCTTCTCGGCGCTCACCTCCCCCAGGATGCGGATCGCCAGACCGGGGCCGGGGAAGGGGTGGCGACCCACGATCTCCCGGGGGAGGCCGAGCGCCTGCCCCACCTTGCGCACCTCGTCTTTGAACAGGCGGCGCAGGGGTTCGACCAGCTTGAACTGCAGGTCTTTGGGGAGGCCGCCGACGTTGTGGTGGCTTTTGATCTTCACGGCAACCCGCTCACCGGTGGCGGGGTCGATGTTGGTGCCGGCCGATTCGATCACATCGGGGTAGAGCGTGCCCTGGGCGAGGTAGTGAAAGGGGCCGAGACGCTTGCTCTCCGCCTCGAAGACGCGAATGAATTCCGAGCCGATGATCTTGCGCTTCTCCTCCGGATCCTGAACCCCGTGCAGGCGTTGCAGGAAGCGGTCGCGGGCATTGATGTACTCCACCCGGATATGGAACTGACGATCGAAGAATTCCATCAGGAACTCCGGCTCCCCTTTGCGCATGAACCCCTGATCGATGAACATGCAGGTGAGGCGATCGCCGATCGCCCGGTGCAGGAGGAAAGCGAGGGTGGAGGAATCCACGCCCCCCGAGAGAGCCAGCAGCACGCGCTTGTCGCCCACCTGGTCGCGCACCTCGGCGATGGCCTCGTCGATGAAGGCTGTGGTGGTCCAATCGGGCTGGCAGCCGCAGACGTGGTAGATGAAATTGCGCAGCAGCACCATGCCGCAGGCGGAATGCACCACCTCGGGGTGAAACTGCACGCCGTAGAGGTGACGACCGTGGTGGGCCACCGCCGCTTCGGGCGTGTTGTGGGTGTGGGCCAGGCGCACGAACCCTTCGGGCAGCCGCTCCACGGAATCCCCGTGGCTCATCCACATCGTGGAGCCCTCCTCCACGTTGGTGAGCAGATCGGTGGGGTCGTCGACGAACAGCGGCGCCTTGCCGTATTCCGCCCGGCCGGCCGCCACCACCGAACCGCCCAGCTGCTGGACCATCAACTGCATCCCGTAGCAGACCCCCAGCACCGGCACGCCCAGCTCCCAGATCTCCGGATCGCAGAGGGGTGCGCCCTCCTCGTAGACCGAGCCGGGCCCGCCGCTGAGGATGATGCCGCGGGGCGCCAGGCGGCGCAGCTCCGCCGCAGTGGTGGTGTAGCTCATCACCAGCGAGAACACCTCGGTCTCCCGCACGCGGCGCGCGATCAGCTCCGCGTATTGGGAGCCGAAGTCGAGGATCACCACCGCCGGCGGGCGGCTGGAGCCGCTGGCCGCATCGCGAACGGGCGGCCGGGTCAGCTGCTGGGTCATCGGAGCGGCAGGCAGC
>JBIPMZ010000262.1:0-3575 GCA_044376165.1 Cyanobium sp. | reverse complement strand
CGGCAGGGCCGTGCCCTCCGGAAGGATCAGCACGCCGCGAAGCTGGCCGTTGTCCTCCTGGGGGATGAAGGTGGTGGGTCGCTGGTGGATCGCCGCGGCGGTGAGCAGCAGCCCCCCCAGCAGGGCCACCAGCACCAGCGCCCGGCGGCGGAGCACGCCGTCGAGCAGGCGGCCGTAGGGGGCCTCCAACGCCTCGATCCAGCGCCGCGGTGGCTCGATGATCCGCAGGAGCCAGGCCGGTTCCCGCTGGCGGACGCTCAGCAGCCGGCTGGCCGCCACCGGGGTGAAGCTGATCGCATTGACGGTGGAGAAGACGATCGCGGCGCTGATCGCCACCGCGATCGGGCCATAGAGCCGCCCCACGCTTCCCTCCATCCCGAGCACCGGCACGAACACCACCACCAGCACCAGGGAGGTGGCGATCACGGCGCCCCCCAGCTCGGCCATCGCCTCCCGGGCTGCCTGCAGCGCCGGGGTGCCGCCCTCCAGCCGTCGGCCGATGTCCTCGCTCACGACGATGGCGTCGTCGACGAGCAGGCCGGCCGCCAGCACCATGCCGAACAGGGAGAGGGTGTTGATCGAGCCGCCGCTCCACCGCAGCACGCTCAGCGATCCGATCAGCGACACGGGCACCGCCGCCGCCGTGATCAGGGCCAGACGGCTGTTGCCAAGGCCGAACAACAGCACCAGAAACACCAGCAGCACCGCATCCCGCAACGCCTCCACCGCCCGATCGAGGCTGGCGCGCACGGTCACCGCCTCATCGACGATCACCTCCATCGCCACCCCCGGCGGGAAGCGCGGGGCCAGCTCGGCCAGGGCCTTCTCCAGCCCGCGTCGCACCTCCAGGGCATTGCTGCCATCCCGCTGGTAGATGCCCATCGCCACGGCGCTGTCGCCGGCGAGGTTGGTGGCGATCGTGTCGTAGTTTTCGCTGCCCAGGCTCACCCGACCCACGTCCCGCAGCAGGGTGACCCCCCCGTCGCTGGTGCGGCCCACCACCAGCTGCCCCAGGGCCTCCGGCGTGCGCAGCCGCCCCTCCATCCGCAGCGGCAGGGTGGTGCGCTGGTCGGGCGGCGCTGGCGCCTCGCCGGCCTGGCCGAGGGCGGCGAGCACATTCTGCTGCTGCAGGGCCTGGCGCACCTCGCCGATGGTGAGGTTGCGGGTTTCCAGCTTCACCGGATCGAGCCAGAGCCGAAAGGCCAGGCTGCTGCCGCCGAACAGGCTGACGTCCCCGACGCCGTTGACGCGTCGCAGGCGGTCTTTGACCACCGTGTCCACCCAGCCGGTGAGGAAGGTGTCGCTGTAGAGCCCCCGCTCGGCGCTGAAGCTGAGCACCAGCAGCAGGTCGTCCGAGCTGCGGCGCACCTGCACCCCGAGCCGCGCCACCACCGCGGGCAGCTGGCGGCTCACCACCGCCACCTCGTTTTGGGTGTTGATCTGGTTGATCTCCGGATCCCCGCCGCTGAAGCTCAGGGTGATCGTGCTGCCGTTGGCGGAGCTGGTGGAGCGGATGGTGTCGAGCCGCTCCAGCCCATTGAGCTGCTTCTCCAGCAGGGCCGTCACCCCCTGCTCCACCACCTCGGGTCCCGCCCCCGGATAGCTGGCCCGCACCGTCACCCGACCGGGGGCAATCGGCGGCAGATTCTCCACCTGCAGGGCCGGCAGGCTGATCAGGCCGCCGAGCAGGATGAGCAGCGAGATCACCAGCGTCAGCACGGGCCGGCGCAGGAAGGGATCGGCGATCGATCTCACGCGGGCTCCGCTGCGCGCACCGCCGGCCTGGCCCTCAGACCGGATCGCGGCGGAGCACCACCGCCAGGTAATCCGGCGACTTGTAGCGACCGGGCAGGCAGAGGTGCAGACGCTCCAGGCGACTCCAGGCGACGGTGCGGCGAATCGCCTCCAGGCTGCGACCCTCCTTCAGCAGGCGTCGCATCGCTTTGCAGTACAGGGGGTAATTCGCCTCGAGTTCCCCGATCGTGGGGGGCTTGATGGAGCCGGAGGCCATGGCATTCGGGGCGCCCGGGAGAAACGGGGCACCGCTTCAGCCTAGGGGGTGGCCAGAACCGGCTGGCCGCCGGGGCCGAGCAGGGCGGACTGGGCGTCGCTGAGCCGGCCGGAGCTTTGCAGCACCCGGGTGATGCGGGGGATGTCGAGCACCGCATGCACCCGGTAGCCCGCCTCCGAGAGCCGCTCCCGGGCGCGCCGGTCATGTTCGCCGCCGTGGTCGATGAACACCACCACATCCTCCACGCAGAGGCCGGAGCTCTCCAGCTTGCCGATCCCCTCCAGCACACTGCCGCCGGTGATCAGGATGTCGTCGACCACCACCACCAGGTCGCGCTCCTCGAAATCCCCTTCGATCAGGCGGCGAGCGCCGTGGGCCTTCACCTCCTTGCGCGGGTAGATCAACGGCTTGTGAAGCAACAACGACAGCCCGGTGGCGGTGGGGAGAGAGCCGTAGGGGATGCCGGCGATGCGGTCGAAGGCCAGGGGCTCCAACAGGCCGGCATAGGCGTGAAGAACGCGGTGAAAAAGATTGGGGTCGGAGATGATCTGACGCAGGTCGATGTAGTAATTAAAGACGGCGCCGGAGGCCTGCACATACTCCCCGAACAGCAGGCAGCCGATATCGAACAGGGCCAGGATCAGGCCCGCCAGCGGATCCTCCTCCGGACGGCCCGGCAGCCAGAGCTGGCAGGTGTCCGCCGCGCTGCGGGGCTGGCTTTCCAGCCAGTGGCTGCGCCGCTCCTCGATGCGTTGCTTGAGCCGTTCGGCCCGCTCCGCCATGTCGTCTTCCACCAGCAGGTTTTGGGGTAGCGGCAGCAGCAGACCGTCGGCGGACTGGCTCAGGCCGGCCTCGAGCAGGGCATCGAGCCGATCCTCCTCCGCCCAGAGGCTGCGGAGGATCAGAAACCGCTCGGGGGCCTCCCGCCGCACCCGCGCCAGGATCTCCGGATCGCTGGTGCCCACCTCCAGCAGCAGCTGCTCGGGGGTGGCCCAGAGCTGGCATTCGCGCACGATCCGCAGGAAGAGAGGGTCGTCCTCATCGGGATGGTGCTGAATCAGGCGGGCGGCTGGGTTGGAGCTGTGGCAGGTGACCACCACCGCCTTCTCCGGGTAGAGGAGGAAGGGGGCGGCGATGTCCTGGCCGGGCAGGGGGGAGAGGGTGATGGCGTCGGCGCCCAGCTCGCGGAATACGTAGTGAGCGAGGGCGGAGGAGCTGTTGAGGTCGCCGTGCTTGGCGTCGAGGATCAGGGGGATGTCCAGCGGCACCAGCTCCCGCACCTCCCGCAGCAGCTCCAGACCCGTGGAGCCGAGGGCCTGGTAGAAGCCGAGGCTCGGCTTGTAGGCACAGACGTGGGGGGCGGTGGCCTCGATCACCGCTTTGATCCAGTGGCGCGCCTGGGAGAGGAAGGAGCGACCGCCCATGCCGCGCCGGTGCGCCCAGCTCTGCAGCATTTCCGGGTTTGGGTCGAGCCCGGTGACCAGCAGCGACTGGCGCGCCGCGATGGCGTCGGTGAGCTGAACGAAAAAGCCCACGGCACAGGGACGAACCCCGAAGGTGCTAG
>JBIPMZ010000261.1:0-3591 GCA_044376165.1 Cyanobium sp. | reverse complement strand
GGTAGCCAATCGCTTTGTCATTCCCACCCTCTTGCTCGCCGGTGTTTCCCTGCTTTTAAGCGCCGGCAACATTGCCCAAGCGGCTTCGTTGCTGATGTTTGATCTGGGCACGGGTCTGCGCGTTTCCGTCCCCACCGCCATCATGGCAGCCCTCAGTCGGGCCGGTGGCCACGGCCTGCTGATCCGCAGTGGCCGCGCCCTGGAGCAACTGGTGGATGTGGATGTGGTGGTGTTTGATAAAACGGGCACCCTTACCCAGGGCCATCCCTCTGTCGTGCATGTTGATTTGATCGGCAATGGGGATTTGGAGCGCCTGATCCAGCTGGCCGCCTCCGCAGAGCAGGGTCTCAACCACCCGGTGGCGGAGGCGATCGTTCAGCATGGCGCAAAGCTGGGCATCCCATGCCTGGAGTGTCAGCAATGGGAGTATCGGATCGGCAGGGGTGTCGTCGCCTCCATCGACGGCCAGGCTGTCTTGGTGGGGAACGCCAAGCTGCTCGGCGAAGAGAAGATCCAGCCCCCAGCCCGCCTCGACCATCCCGAGCTGGAGACGGCCACCCCGGTGTATCTGGTGGTGGATTCCCAAGTGGCCGCTGTGATCTATGCGGCTGACTCCCTGCGACCCGACAGCCGCCAACTCGTCGCGGAGCTTCATCGCCGCGGCATTCAGGCCCACATGCTCACCGGAGATGTGGCCAGCGTCGCCCATGCCGTCGCCCGGCGCCTGGGGCTTACGCCCGAGGAGGTGCATGCAGAAGCTCTTCCGGATCAAAAGGCAGAGCTGGTGAAAAAGCTGGCGGAGGAGGGGCACAAAGTTGCTTTTGTCGGGGATGGCATCAACGATTCTGCGGCCTTGGCTTATGCGGATGTTTCGGTTTCTTTTGCCTCTGGCAGTGATCTTGCCCGCGAGACCGCAGACATCGTGCTCACAAATGACCGTGTCTCCGACCTTCTGATCGCCCAGGATCTCGCTCGCGAAACCTTCGGACTTGTCAAGCAAAACATCGGTATTGTCGGGGTGCCAAACCTTTCCGCCCTCGTGCTCGGTACCTTCCTGCCGGTGAGCCCGATCGCGGCCGTTGTTCTCAACAATGGCTCCTGTCTGGTCGCCGCCGCCAATGCCATGCGGGTGCTGCGTTTCCGGCCACGCACCTTGGCGGAGGCTCCTCCGCTCGCCGTCCCTGACGCCCCCACCGCAAGCCCCCAGGAGCAACCCATCACCACCTCCTCGGAGGCTGCCATCACCCCCAGCGAATTGGCCAAGCGTCTGGGGGTCAACCGCCAGACCATTACCGCCAGGCGGCGGCGCGAGGATTTCAGCAGCTGGGTCTCCCAACGGGATCCAGATGGCGTTGTTTGGCTCTACTGTCAAACCACCAAACGCTACCTCCGGGCCGCCTGATGTTGGAATCCTGCGTACTTCTGATTCACTCCACCGCGCTGCGCCGCCGCTACCGCATCGACTCCGCCACCCCCATCGATTGGGAGCTGCTCAACCGAGAGTTGTTACATCTTCTTCCCGGTAATCAACTACACATTCGCATCAACAGCTCCTCCCGATCAATCGTCTTCAGCCTTCGCAATCCAGAAGACAACCATTACTTTCTGGAAGCCTGGCAGGCCCTCACCTGTGCCGCCTCTCGAGCGGGTGTCACTCCACGGGAGCCAGAGGTGATTCGCGTGCGCGTGCGTGTGATCCGACCTCCCCTCTTGGCTTGGCTGCGCCATCTGCTCCTGCCTCTCGATATCGCCAGCTTTGGCGCCGCCATCTGTCTTGTCCTTCTGGCCAGCCTGGCTACGGTTCTCGGCATCCTTGGCCTGCTCCTTCCCCTGGCGCCGGGCATTCCCCTTCTGCTCCTGGCTTATCTGTTGATGGAGATGGCTTTCGCCCTGCGCCGTCCCTTCATGCGCCCAGCCCCCGGCCGATGAGCGAAGCCAGTGCCGGGCTCCATTCCCCACCCTGGACGGTCCGCAGCAACCTGCCAGGACGCCTGCGCCTGATCTGTGAGGAGCTGGTGGCATCACCACTCCTGCGCCACCACTGCGCCTTGACCCTCACCCGCTGTCACTGGCTGCAGGGGTTTCGCCTCTCCCGCCCGCAGGGCAGCCTCGTGGTGCTCTTTCCCGAGTCGCGCCGAGAAGAATTGGCGACCCTGCTCAGGCAGGCGCTTACCCTCCCCTCCAGCGACAGCCAATGGGAAGCCACAGTCGCACGGCTTCAAGACGGCCAAGGGCGGCTCAGCCCTGGCGGGCGGTTAGCCCTCCGCCATGGTTCGGCCTGCGGGCTGCTTCTGTTGACAGACATCCTCCTCCCCCTGCCGCTCGTCCTGATGACGGGGGCCGCCGTGATCGCCTTGGGGACCCTCGTGCAAGAGGTGTGGGTCAAATCGCGTCGCCAGCGCAGCCTGCCCGCGGAGGCCCTGGAACTCGCCTTCTCCGGGGCCCTGATCAGCCGCGGGCTTGCTGGCGAAGCCCTGCTCGACATCACCCTCGGCGACGCCAGCGAGGCACTGGAACAACTCGTTGGCGAGGAGCAGGCTCCCCATGCGGAATCCACACACCTTCTCGAGCGACTGGGCAACCTCATAACCCTGGAACTCCTCCAAGCCGACCGACCCGGCTGCCTGCTCAAGGAGGCTCGCGCTGGGGATCGCTACCGAATTCATCCCAACAGCCATGTCTACCTGGAGAGCCGGGTGGTCGAGGGTGACATCATCGTGCTGAATCGGCTGGTGGATGGCGATTGGCGCCCACGCCGCCCAGCGGTTGGCGAGACGGTGCATCCCGGCGCCTATCTGCTCAACGGTCAGGCCATTTTGGAGGTTGTGGAACCCCTGCAAAGCCCGCGTCCGGAGGCAATCCTCAGCGAGGTGGAGGTTCAGCCTGCCAACCATTCGCCACTCCAGAAAACGCTGATTGGCTACCAAAGGATCATGACGCCGTTACTCCTCGGCCTGGGGGGGGTCTGCTTTTCCCTGGGCGCTGTGGAGCGGGCCCTGGGTGTGTTGCAATTCAATCCGGTGCACGACTGGAAGACCAGCCGAATCAGCTCGCTTCTGACAGCGATGGCTTCGTTGCGGCTGCACGGTATTCACATCCACCACCCCGATGCCCTGACGGTCCTTGGACAAGTGAAACACGTTGTTATCAGCCGTAGCTGCCTCGATCGCCTGGGTGGGATCGAGACGCGCGAAAATCTCCGGCCTGGCAATTCATGGAAACAGGGAGACTTGCTTCGCCTCCTGGCGGGTTTGCAACAATTCCTGATCGAAAGCGGAGAGGCACCCATCTGGTCCGACCAGCTGGATCAAGTTTCCAACCCGATGGTTGTCGTAGACATCGCCATGCCAGACCTTATGAAAGGCTGGCAAATCTGCCTGGAGGATGGCAGTACCGTAGTGCTGAAGCAACGGCCGCAACCCGCGCAGTTGCCGCTGAGCTCCCCCCTCGATCCTCTTGAAGTCTGGGCTGAGGAGGCACTGGTTGGATACCTTGAATTGCAACTATCGCCAAGTCAAGGCTGGCGCGAGGTGTGTGAGGACTTGACAAAAATGGGGATCTCTGTGCATGTAGTAGGACTGATCAGCGATG
>JBIPMZ010000392.1:0-3595 GCA_044376165.1 Cyanobium sp. | reverse complement strand
AGGTGGTTGAAACGTCGCGCGGGGTATGACATTCTGCGGCGGCTGTGCGCCGCAATTGAACGGTGGCCGGGGAGCCCGTCAGACCTCCTCGCTGCGATCCTTGAACTCCAGCTTGAACTGCCACCCTTCGAAAGTGGCGACCATTTGGCCGAACGCTTCCCAGGTGAACTCCCGGCCGTCGATGACCACGCTCGGGGTACGTCCCGGCGCTTCAAGATCGCAGTCGACCCTGCCTCTGACGACCATGCGGTCGTTCACCTGGGGGCCGAGCTCAGATTCTTCGAGGTGCGTGAGGCTCAATGCCCTGCGCATCTTTTCGACAAGCTTGCCCAGCAGCGCCAGAGGGTCGTCGTCGTGCTCCCCAACGACTTGGAACTCGTAGCCGCCGGGGGAACCGTCCAAGAGCTCAAGGGCATCAATGGCCAGCCCAGGTCCAAAGAGGCGCGCTCGGAACTGGAACTCATGCGATACGCCGCGCGCGTCAACCATTCGGATCGGTTCGAGCTGAACGTGCTCGAAGTCCTCCAAGCCCAGGTGCTCGGCGACGGATTCATTGAAGCAGCGGCCGCACAGTTGCCTCAAACCGGCCTGCTCCGAACCATAGTTCACAAGATCGTGTGCGGGGGTGGGCTGACGACAGGCTTCACAGGTGATGAGCTGCATAGTGACGAACATGCTCTGGCAGGGTGTCGACTGTAGACCCTGAGGCATCATTGAAAGTCATGACCGATACCGAACTGGAAACCGCATACCGAGCCACAGACTATGTGGTGGAGGCCTTTTCGGGGCTGGGCCCGGAAGGCGGCTACCAGCCTTTGGTCCTGAGGATCGACACCGCAAGCCCTGCCTTGCATGCACTGCACCGCCGACACGGTGTGGACTGCAGCTGCTTCATCACGGCGTGCAACCCCTTCAGCCAGCGCTTGGACGAACATACCAACCTGCGTCGGCAGGAAGCGCTGGAGGCGGAACTGCGCCAGCGCAGCCTGACTTTCTTGCCAGGAGCAGGGCGCCACCCCTCCAATGGTTGGCCGCCTGAGCCAAGTTTTCTGGTTCTTGGTTTGGCGTTGGAGGCTTCCAAGAACCTGGGCCGCCACTTCGAGCAGAACGCCATCGTGTGGGTAGGAGCTGATGCTGTTCCGCGGTTGGTGAACTTGACGTGGTCCGAACGGGTTTGACTCGTGCCTCAGGCCTGAGGCCTGCACGACAATCCCGCCCGCCCGAATGTCCGGGCTGGAACTGAAGAGCACATGAACAAATCAGAACTGATCGAGCACGTTGCATCCGCCCACTCGCTGACCAAGGCCGAGGCCGGTCGCGTCGTCGAGACCATCACGAGCGCCATCGTCAACACCGTGAAGAAGGGCGGCTCCGTGGTGATCCCGGGCTTTGGCTCGTTCAAGCAGGTGTCCCGCGCAGCGCGCACGGGCGTGAACCCGTCCACGGGTGCCAAGCTCAAGATCGCTGCCAGCAAGGCCCCGAAGTTCACCCCAGGCTCGGCGTTTAAGGCAGCGGTAGACCCCAAGGCGGCTCGCCGCAAAGCCGACAAGGCTGCCGCAGGCAAGGCGGCCGCTCCTGCGAAGAAGCTTGCAGCCCAGAAGCCCGCAGCCAGGACGGCCGTTGCCAAGAAGACCGGCAAGGCTTGATGATTTGACCTGGACCGGGTCGAGGCTCGACACTTCGACCCAGTCTTGAGCTCGCAAGCCAGCTACCCATCACCACCATGACCAGCATCACCGCCATCGCCGCCTCGGGCATGCGCGCGGCTGACGTGGCCCTGCGAGCCTCGGCCCATAACCTGGCCAATCTTCAGACCGAAGGTTTCAGGCGCGAGCAGGCCGTCCATACCGCACAGGCCGACGGTGGTGTTTCATCCTCCACAGTGCGCTCGCGCTCTGAAGGCGCCTCGTTCGAGGACGACATGGTGGCGCAGTTGCAAGCGAGGAACTCATTCCTCGCCAACCTCGCGGTCTTCCGGGCCGGCGCAGGTGCCACGGGCAGCCTGCTGGACGTGTTTGCCTGAAGCAAAGGCACCGTACTGCTGACGGCTCAAGGCGCCCAAGGGGGCCTCAATCAGCCACCGCATCCGCATCAGAGTTCATCCAGGGATGTGCCGTATCCGCAACAAGAAGCCTCAAGGCCGGGCGGACAGTTGGACGGGCTGCGGCAAGCGCCCGAACTGGTTCAAGGCGGCCATCGCCGCCGGCAAGACGCCCGAGGACCTCGCGGTCAAGTGACAGACCCGGGCGCCTGATGTGGCGACACGCACGGGCGCTGCAGCGGGACGACCCGGGCCGGTACCCAATCCAGCTCATCATCTGCCCCAGGCTCACGTTCCCAGAACGCACAGCCGTTGCCAGGACTTGCCTGTACGCAGGCGTCACCCTGGCGGACGCACAGCGCCGCTGTGCCGTCGCAGACGATACGGTCGAAGTGGTGGCAGAACCAGCAAGGTCGAGGCTCTACCCAGGGGTAGAAGTGGGTGTAGGGGCCGGGGTGCGCCTCGGAGTGCGGTGCGGTGTTTGATGGTGCGCTCAGCAACAGGAGCATGCCGACCGGATGGCTCAAGACGCGAGCCCGGGTATGCGCTTCCAAGCTTCTCAGCTTCTTGCCAATTGAATGCACCTCCCTGAGCCGCTTGTCCATCCCCCTTCAGGGGGAGTGGTTCAGGCATTCCGTTGCTGCAGACTCTGCTCTAAATTTCCTGTGCCGATGCCGGTCGAAGAACCGGCACGGGTTCAGCCACCCGCAGCGGTACATCCGGCGCCGCCAATGGTGGTAAGGGAGCGGCAAACATGGATTGGTTCGAGCAGATCACCGGTTTCAAGGAAGAGGGCTGGGAGCGCACGCGCGCGCGTCTCAAGCTCGACGGAGCGTTTCTCGTGCACGAGCGCACCGGGCAGCGCCACGCGACCGGCCGTTTCGAGATGGTTTGTCTGCAGCGACTGCGCCGTGAAGCCCAAGCCGGACCGACCTACGGCCGCGGCCGCCTGCGCCTGAGTACCGTCACTGGCGATGCGCGCAAACTCCATGCCGAGCCCGCCTTCTCCAGCGCCGTGTTCCAGGTGGCCTCACAGTTCAATGCGCTGGAGATGGTGTCGCCCGAGGTGAGCCCGGAAGACGGGGTTACCCGATACGCCTTTGACCGAACTCAAGGTCCGGCCTGCGCAATGGCGGCCGGGGCGGCCACGATCTACCGCAACTACCTGGTCCCCGTCGATGGGAAGGTGGGGCAGTGCGCACTGCGCCAACTCGACGGGCTGGCCGACATTGGTCTGGCGCTGTCGCACGCGATCGGGGTGCCGGTGGCAACGCTATGGAACATGCGCAACGGATACGCCCTGTGCACGCGGCAGGGGCTACAGGTCATTGGAGAGTTCCTGGGCCGGTCTGATCCCCAGGCACTGGACAACCTGCGAGGCCTGCTGCAGGTGGGCGCACACCGCGGGGTGTCCGTGACTGACATGCCCAGTCCGCACACGGTCACGCAGGTGTTCTGCTCCGCAATGCCGGTGGCCTACGGCGTGCGGCCAGCCAAGGCGTGGGAGCCCCTGGCCCGCCTGGTGCTGGAGGCGGCCTACGAGGCCACGCTTTG
>JBIPMZ010000036.1:0-13072 GCA_044376165.1 Cyanobium sp. | reverse complement strand
CGATCCTGCGGCTTCTGCACAGCAGCCTCACGCGCCTGGGGATCCGGGGTGGGGAGTTCTTCCTGCTGCCCCTCTGCTACGGCATCGCCGCCGTTGCGATCGCTGCCATTCCGATCGAGGAACCGCCGCGCGCCCCGCGCCAGGTTTCGGTGTGGCAAGAGATCGGGGAAGGGGTGCAGGTGCTGCGGGAGCGCCGGAGCGTGCGCTCGGCGATGCTCCATCTGGTGCTGCTCTACAGCCTCCTGGCGGCGCTCTACGTGCTGGCCATCAGCCTGGCCGCCTCGATCCCCGGCCTGGGACCCACGGGTTTCGGCACCTTGCTGGCGATGACGGGGGTGGGGCTGGCCTTGGGGGCCCTGGCGGTCGCCCAGCTGGGGGATCGCTTCAACCGGCGGCTGCTCGCCAGCACCGGCCTGGGGACGATTGCCTGGTGCCTGTTCCTGCTCGGCCAGCTGCGCGGCAACCTCTGGCTCACCCTGCTGCTCTGCTCCCTGCTGGGGGTGGGTTCGGCTCTTCTGGCCATCCCCGCGCAAACCACGATCCAGGAGGACACTCCGGAGGATCAGCGCGGCAAGGTGTTCGGCCTACAGAACAACCTGATCAACATCGCCCTGAGCCTGCCTCTGGCCTTGGCCGGCACCTTGGTGAGCCGCTACGGCCTGCTGCCGGTGCTCTGGGGTCTGGCAGCCCTCTCCTTGATCGCGGCCCTCAGCGAACAGCCCTGGCGGCGCTGCTAACTTTCGCTCCTGGATGCAGGGCACCGTGGCTCAGATAGCCTGGCTGGGCAAAAAGTCCCCGTTTTGTGGCAACGTCACCTACGGGCTGAGCACCACAGAGGCGCTGCGCCAGCGGGGCCATGCGGTGAGTTTCATCCATTTCGACACGCCGGCGACCGCCCTGGGGTTGCTGGAAGCGGCCCGCCACGAGGGTGCCCGTCTCGACCCACTGCCGGCCGACCTTGCGGGTGGCGATCCGGACGTGACCCTGTCTTACCTGGTGAAATCGCAGGTTTATACCATCCCATCCCCCGGCGCCCAGCGGGAGCTGCGGGAATCCCTGGAGCGGCTGCGGCCCGATCTGGTGCATGCCAGCCTCACCCTCTCGCCGCTCGACTTCCGTCTGCCCGATCTCTGCCAGCAGCTGGGCCTGCCCCTGGTGGCCACCTTCCACCCCGCCTTCGATGCGGGCCTGCGCAACCTGGCCGCCGGCACCCAGCAGCTCACCTACCAGCTCTACGCCCCCTCGCTGGCTCGCTACGACCGGGTGATCGTGTTCTCCGATCTCCAGGCGGGGGTGCTGGAGCGCCTGGGGGTGCGCGCGGAGCGGATCGCGGTGATCCCCAACGGAGTCGATCCAACCCTCTGGCGACCGGTGGGCAGCGCTCCCTCCCCGGAGTACCGGGAGCTGCGCGAGCGGTTCTCCGGCCTGCGCGTGTTCCTTTACATGGGGCGCATCACCACCGAAAAGAACGTCGAGGCGCTGCTGCGGGCCTGGCGCCTGGTGCGACCGGAGGGCTGCCTGCTGGTGATCGTCGGCGACGGCCCCCTGCGGGGCCTGCTCCAGAACAGCGCGGAGCCAGACGTGCTCTGGTGGGGGATCGAAACCAACCTGGAGCGGCGGGTGGCCCTGCTCCAACTGGCCGAGGTGTTCCTGCTGCCGTCCCTGGTGGAGGGCCTCTCCCTGGCGCTGCTGGAGGCCATGGCCTCCGGCACCGCCTGTGTCGCCACCGACGCCGGCGCCGACGGCCAGGTGCTGGAGGGTGGGGCGGGGATCGTGATCCGCACCCAGGGGGTCACCACCCAGCTGCGCACCCTGCTGCCGGTGCTGCGCGATCAGCCCGTGCTGACCGCCGAGCTGGGGCACCGCGCGCGCCAGCGGGTTCAGGAGCGCTATACCCTGAGTGCCAACATCGATGCCCTCGAGCGCTTGTACGACGAAGTGATCCAGCAGCCAGTGGCGGCCTGAGCCACTGCCCCCCTCGGTTCCCCAGCTCTGATCCCCCTCACGAGAGGTGGCCAAACGGAACCAGGCACGTACGCCCCCACGCGAACCACCGGGACGATGATCCGGAGCCCAACCCCGCCGAGGACCAGCTGGCGCCAGAAGCTTTTGGGCAGCCTGCTGGGCCAACTGCGGCTGGCCGCCTTCATCTCCGTGTTCGTGGGCTTCACCACAGCGTCCACAGCCACCCTGCTGATCAACCAGCGCGCTCTGATTCACCAGCACGAGCGGCGGGTGGAGCAGACCAGCGAAATCCTCAGCCGCCAGCTGGCCCTTCTCGCCACAGAGGATTCCCCCGCTCGGCGCTGGGCGGCGGTCCAGGAACTGGGGCGCTACAGCGCCTTCAACCTCGTCTACTGGTTTGGCCTGCCCGACGGCACCCTGCTGGTGCCCAACAACCTGGTCGATCCCCCCTCCCGGCTCCTCGCCCACTCGGCTTTGGAGGCCCAGGCCCAAACGGGCGCCAGCATCGATAGGCCAAAGAGCCCCCTTCCGCCACAGACCGCCCATCTGCACCGCAGGGACCAGACCATCCCCCTGCGCCGGGATTCCTACCGCGTGGTGAAGGTGGGGGAGCGCGAGTTCCTCACGCACGTTCATGTAATCGGCCCGAACGGCGGCAGCCTATGGGTGGCGGAGGATATCAGCGCCAACATCGACTTTGTCTCCAGCCTGCTCACCTGGATGCTGCTGGCTTGGTTGATCTGCCTCGCCTTGACTCTGGAGGCGATCTGGTTCCTGACCCGCCGCATCATCCGGCCGTTGCAAGATCTCAACACCCTGGCCGGCTCGGTCACCTGCGCCAGCCTGGCCACCAGTCGCCTCGATTCAAGCCGCTCCCCGATGGAGGTGCGGGAGCTGGCCAACGGCTACAATACATTGCTGGATCGCATGTCCCTTGCCTGGGATAATCAACGGGAGTTCGTCAGCGCGGTGAGCCACGAACTTCGCAATCCTCTGATGATCATCAGTGGCTACCTGCAGCGCCTGCGGCGCCAGGGTGCCAACCTCAACCCCGAGCAGCTCGCGACCCTCGCTAAAGCTGAGGCGGAAACCTCTCGCATCACCCGCATGCTGGTCGACCTGCTCGACCTCTCGCGCAGTGAATCCGGCCGCTTGCAGCTGGTGCTCCGTCCCGTGGCGGTGGATGAGGTCTTGCTCAACGCCTGCGACCTGGCCCGCAGCCAGCTCAGCCGCCCCCTCGAGCTCATCCTCCCCCCCGGGGTCAGGGAGCGGCCGATCGAGGCCTTGGCAGAAGAGGATCGCCTGCAGCAAGTCGTCTTGAATCTGATTGAAAATGCCGATAAGTACTCCCCCCCCGATCGGCCGATCCAGGTGCTCCTGGAGCAGGAGGAAGCGGGGGGCCTTCGCATCAGCGTCGTCGACCAGGGAATCGGCATCCCCCTGAACGACCTGCCGCGCATCTTCGATCGCTTCCATCGCGCCGCCAACGCGGCGGAAAAGGTCCGGGGCTCCGGCCTTGGACTCTCGGTCGTCAAGCTGCTGGTGGAGGCGATGGGCGGCAGGATCGACGTCGAGAGTCAGGTGGAGCGGGGCAGCCGCTTCCGGATCCATCTCCCGGCCCTCTGCCAGCCCGTCCGCCCGCCGAGTTCCGCCGAGTTCGCCCTGGGTCCATGCCCTTCTACCTCCTGATCACCGCCCTGTTTCTGCCGGCCAACCTCTGGGCGGCCGTCACTCCCCACCTGCACAACGACCTTTCGATGCGCCTGCTGCACGGCGCCTCGGTGATGGTGCTGCTGCCTGCCTGGGTCGATCTGCTGCGCGATCTCCAACACACCCGCCACCGCCTGCAGAACCTCTGCCAGCTGCTTCTTGGCCTCTATCTGGCCATCCTCACGGTGGTGAACCTCTGGATCTTCACCGCGGGGATGGGGGTCGAGATGGGCTGGCTCAATCACCTCCTCCTCAGCCTGGCCATGGTGTGTGTGATCACCTTCTACCTGTTGCGCCCCGAGGCGAGCGGCGGGCTGATTCGACCTCAGTAGCGCTCCGGCACCGGGTCCCGCCAGGTGATCCGTTCGCCGGCGGCCCGCAGGGCATCGGCACGGCTCTCCAGCTGCCGCCGCTCCAGCCGCCAGAGGCTGTAGAGGCCGGAGCGGGCGAGGACCTGCGGTTCCAGGCCCCGCCAGAACGGCAGGGCTGCGGTGCCTCGGTCGATCACCACCAGCACGGTGGGCATCTGCTCCGGCGGAGCGGGCCGCTGGCCGGGTCGCCCCTCCCTGCCCAGGCGGTCCGCCAGGTTCATCAGGCCCCACGGCTCTGCCCCTTCGTAGATCACCACCCGGCGGCTGTAGTAGTGCAGCGACGGCTTGAGGATGCCCACCATGGCCAGGCCCTCGCCGGGGCGGAGAGCGCGGCGGGCAGCGGTGGCCATCTGTCGCACGGGCTCGCCGCGCAGCCGGTCGCCGAGGCTCCAGGAGGGAAGCAGGGCCAGGGGCACAAAGGCCACCAGCGGCAGCTGCAGGGCAAGGAGCCAGGCTCCGGGGCGCCCCCGATTCGGGACCAGGGCCAGCCCCAGCAGGGCCGCCAGCAGGAAGCAGGCCGCCGCCACCGGCAGGCGGCCGGAGGCCAGAAGCTCCGCCGGCAGGCTGGGCATCTCCGGATCCTGGATCAGCGGCACCCAGGCGGGGGCGGCCAGAAACGCCGCTCCCAGCAGCGCCGTGAGCAGCACGGTGAGGGAGTGGGCGATCCCGGCGGCCCGGTCCCCGCGCGCTCCCCGCGCCGCGAGGGCGATCAGCACGCCGGAGGCGGGGGTGGCGGGCAGCCAGTAGCTCGGCAGCTTGGTGGCCGCGGCGGTGAAGAACAGAAGCACCGCCACCAGCCAACAGGCTGCCAGCCGGCCGAGGGATTCCGCCGCCGGACGGGCGCGCGCGGGCAGTGGGGCGAGGCGCAGACGACCGATCCCGCGGGCCAGGCCGACCAGGAGCAGCGGGGTGAGCGGCAGGGCGGCCACCAGCAGCACGGGCAGGAAGTACCACCAGGGCTGCAGATGGCGGTTCACCACCGAGGTGAAGCGCTGCAGGTTGTGGTAGCCGAAGAAGGAGTTCCAAAAGGGCGCCCCGTCCCTGGCCAGGGCCAGGCCGTACCAGGGCAGGGCCAGCAGAGCCGTGACCGCCAGGCCAGCTCCCGGGCGCAGACGGGCCGCCAGGGAGCCCAGATCGGCCTGCAGCCACCCGAACAACAGCAGGGTCAGGCCGAGGAGCACCACCGCGACAGGCCCCTTTGTGAGCACCGCCAGGGCCAGCACCGCCCAGCAGTGCCACCAGTCCGCCACCGGCGCCCCGGGGCCGGCGGCATAGCGACGCCAGGCCAGCAGCAGGCTGATCGCCACCAGGGCACTGAACAACGAATCGCTCACCGGCGTGCGGCCCCAGAGGAGCACCAGGGGCGAGAGGGCGAAGGCGAGAGCTGCGCTCATGGCCGTCAGCCAGGGCAGGGGATCGGGGGCACCAGGAGGCCCTTCGCCAGGCTGGGGCCAGCGCAGCAAAGTGTCGGCCAGCCCCACCATCACCCCCACGGCGGCCAGGGCCGAGGGCAGGCTGGCGGCCCAGGTGCCCAGCGGGTTCCACAGCGCCTGGCCGGGCAGGGCGTAGAGCAGCCCCATCAGCCAGTACACCAAAGGCGGCTTGTCGTACCGGGGCAGGCCATTGACGCGGGGGATCAGCCAGTCACCGGTTTCGGCCATGGCACGGGCGGAGGCGGCGAACAGCGGCGGGGTCTCATCCACCAGGCCATCGCAGCCCAGCCGCCAAACGAACAGCAGCAGCCCCAGCAGGAGGACCGCCAGCAACACCCGCCCGCGCCCGTTCATGTCGCCACCTCCGCTTGCGGGGACCCCTGCCACAGAACCCGGCGACGGTTGATCAGCAGCACCGAGGTCAGGGCCAGCAGGACACCAAACCATTGGAGGGGGCGCAGCCGCTCGCCGAGCAGCAATTCTCCGCAGAGCAGGGCGAAGACCGGGGTGAGGAAGGTGAGGGCGGTGAAACCGGTGAGATCGCCGCTGCTGGCGAACCAAAAGAACAGCCCGTAGGCAAGGGCGCTGCCGAACAGGGAGGCGTAGGCCATCAGCGCCCAGTCACCGCCACTCCAGGCCGGCAGCAGGGGCGGACTCGACGGATCCAGCAGCGGGCCCGCGGCGATGGCCAGCAGCAGGGGCACCCCCCCCAGCACCATGTGCCAGCCCGTCACCACCAGCGGATCGCTCTGGCGGCAGGCATAACGGCTGAGCACGGTGCCCACGGCCATCGCCGCCGCCGCGCCCAACATCCACAGCTCCCCGTGGCTCCAGGCTTCGGCCTCCAGCACCGCCGGACCCTGCAGCCACCAGTGCCGCAGCAAAGCGGGCGGCAAGCCCAGGCAGAGGATGCCCGCCAGCCCGAGCAGCAACCCGATCCAGCCCACCGGATTGATCGCCTCGCCGAAGAGGGTGCGAGCCAGCAGGGCCACCAGCAGGGGCTGGGAATCGATCAGCACCGAACCGAGGCCCGCGCCCGTCTCCGCGAGGCCGCGGGCCAGCAGGGCCTGGAAGAGGGTTCCGTCCACCAGGGCGAACAGCAGCAGCCAGGGGCGGTCGGGGGGCGCCACGCCGCCCGGACGGTGCAGGGCGAGGGCCACCAGCAGCAGCAGCAGTCCGGCGGGCAGCAGCCGCAGGCTGGCCACCAGCAGGGGGGATCCCCCATCGAGGAGAGGGCGCATCGCCGCCATGGCCGTCCCCCAGAGGGCGAAGGGAAGAAGCATCAGGGGCCAGCGCAGGGCCTGGGGCATGGGCGTGGCCGGATCGGCTCCTCTTTTTAAGATCCAGGCATCCCACTCACCCAACGGCCGCCGATGCCTTGGCCCTGGCGTCGCAAGAGCCCCCACACTCTGGCGCGCATCGTTCTGGAGGGCCCGATCGCCGGTCCCACCCGCACCCGCGTCCTCAAGGCCCTGGAGCAGGTGGGCCAGCGGGAGTGCCCTGCCCTGCTGCTCCGCATCGACAGTCCCGGCGGCACGGTGGGGGACAGCCAGGAGATCCATGCCGCCCTGCTCCGACTGCGGGAGAAGGGCTGCCGCGTGGTCGCCAGCTTCGGCAACATCTCCGCTTCCGGCGGTGTCTACGTCGGGGTGGCAGCGGAGAAGATCGTCGCCAATCCGGGAACCATCACCGGTTCGATCGGCGTCATCTTGCGCGGCAACGACCTCTCCAGGCTCCTGGAGCGGCTCGGCATCCGCTTCGAGACGGTCAAGAGCGGGCTCTACAAGGACATCCTCTCGCCGGACCGAGCCCTGACCGAGGCGGAGCGGACCCTGCTCCAAGACCTGATCGACGCCAGCTACCACCAGTTCGTGGCAGCGGTGGCCGAGGGGCGCGGTCTGAGCGAGCCGGCGGTGCGCGCCTTCGCCGACGGCCGGGTGTTCACCGGTGCCCAGGCGCTGGAGCTGGGACTGGTGGACGCCCTGGGGGACGAGGAGACCGCCCGCCAGCTGGCGGCGACCCTGGGGGGACTGGATCCGAAGAAGGTGAAGTCGGTCACCTTCGGCAAGCCCCCGAACGGCCTCAACCGCCTGTTCCCCGGCCGCAACCTTCTGGCCCGGCTGCACGAGGCCCTCTCGCTAGAGCTGGCCTGGAGTGGGTTGCCCCTCTGGCTGTGGCGTCCATGAGCGGGGCTCTGCAGCTGCGGGCGCTGCGGGGCGCCACCACCGCCAGTGCCAACACCGCCGAGGCGATCGGCGAAGCGGTGGGGGAGCTGATCAACGCCCTGGTGCTCCACAACCACCTTGAGGGGGAGCGGGTGCTCTCGGTCACCTTCTCGGTGACGGCCGACCTGGACGCCTGCTTTCCCGCCGCCATCGCCCGGCGCCGCGAGGGGTGGGGCTGCGTGGCCCTGCTGGACTGCCAGCAAATGGCGGTGGCAGGGGATCTGCCGCGCTGCATCCGGCTTCTGGCCCATGCCTGGCTCGACCCCCATCAAAACCTGGTGCACCCCTACCTGCGGGGCGCAGCGGCCCTGCGACCCGATCGGATCTGCCCCCTGGAGAGCCAGGGCCCGGGGGCTTCCGACGGTGACCCGCCCGGGTCCGGCCGGTGATCCGGCCGGCCACCGTTGCCCTGAGACCCCCCGGGGCCTTTCGAGAATCGATTGTTCCTCCCCGGCATCCCATGCCCCCCCTCTCGCGTTCCCTGGCCGTCAGCGCGGCCCTTGGGTCCGCTGCCTGCCTGGCCATCGCCAGCGTCACCATCCCCTCCGCTGCGCCGGTGTGGGCCCAGGGCACCCCGGGCCTGCTGGAGTTCCGCTGGGACAACGACAAGAATTTCCGCAAGCTCTATTTCTTCATGACGGATACGACCCGCCTGAAGCGGGCGGAGTACTATCTAATCCTGCGTCCCAAGGATCGCAAGACGGCAATCCTCAAGCTGAGCGTTACGGTCCCCAGTTATTTCGATAGCGAAATCAAGGCCAAGAATGTCAAGCTCTGCGAAATGAGTCAGGGGGGCATGCTGACGCGCACCCGCTGCAAGCGCACGATCCCCGCCACGATCGAGGTCTCCCCGGATGGCAAGGCGATCGAAATCTTCCCGGACACGCCCGTCTCCGACAAGGGCACCATCGGGGTGTACATGAACATCTTCAATCCGTTCAACGCCGGCATGTACCAGTTCAACGCCCTCGCCCAGGCGCCCGGCGACATCCCGGTCTCCGGCCTTCTCGGCAGCTGGCTGATCCAGATTGACCCCAACTGAATCGGCCTCGCCTTGGCCGGGGGTTGGTCAGCCCGGCTGGTAGGGTTGCCGATCGTTAGAAATGAAGGAACGGAGTCTCCGTCATGACCAGGCGCACCTTGGAAGGCACCAGTCGCAAGCGCAAGCGCGTATCCGGCTTCCGGGTGCGCATGCGCAGCCACACCGGACGCCGCGTCATCCGCACCCGCCGCCGTCGGGGCCGTTCCCGCCTGGCGGTCTGATCCCTCCCTCCCCCTCCGTGGCTCTGCCGCAGCGGCACCGCCTCCGGGGATTCCGGGTGGTCGAGAGAATCCTGCGCCGGGGGCGACGGGTGCAGGGCACGGCCCTTGTATTGCGACTGATGACAGCGGAGCCGGGGTTGTTGTCCGCTTCCGATCGCCGCCCTCCCCTTTCCCCCTGGCGTTGCGGTGTCGTGGTGAGCGGCAAGGTGAGCCGACGAGCGGTGGTGCGCAACCGCCTACGCCGCCGCTTGCATGCCCATCTCCTGGCCCACCCCCCCCGCGCGGGGCAGCCCCTCTGGCTCCTGTTGAGCTTGCGGCCGGGGAGCGCCGAGCTTCCCCTCGACGGTCTGCTGGGAGAATGCAGCGACCTAATGCGCAGGGCAGGGCTCACGCCATGACTGAATCCGTCGGTGATGCCGCCAGCAAGGCCACCATCCAGGAGACCGTGTTCTACGAAGGGGGGCCGGCCCGGGGGGATCTGATCTTCGGCCTGCTCCTCGCCCTCACCCTCCTCGGCCTGCCGCTGGCGGTGGGGGCCCTGGTGCGGGCCCTCTGGCTTCGCTACCGGATCACCAGCCGCCGCATCGAGGTGAACGGGGGATGGCTGGGCCGCGACCGCACCCAGGTGGTCTATTCCCAGATCCGCGAGGTCCGCTCGGTGTCCCGCGGCTTCGGTGCCTGGGGGGACATGGTGCTCGTGCTCAGCGACGGCAGTCGGCTCGAAATGCGCTCGGTGCCCAACTTCCGGGCTGTCGAGGCCTGGATCGAGGAAAAGCGCCAGGGCCGAACCGGCAGCAAGGGCGCCGCCCCGCGCCCCGCCAAGCCCAGCACCGGCTTCTCCCCCCAAGAGCGGGCCAGCGCCTGATCCGCAAGCCGGCATCCAGCCCGCGCCCGCCGCGGTGCTCGGGCACAGTGGGTGCCGGAACCCACCACCACCCCCAGTTGACCCTGCCGTGATCGGCTACATCTCCGACAACCTGCTGCTTCCGATCCTCGATTTTTTCTACGGATTGGTGCCCAGCTACGGGCTTGCGATCGTCGCCCTCACGCTGGTGATCCGCCTGGCGCTCTTCCCGCTGAGCGCCGGCTCCATCCGCAGCGCTCGTCGCATGCGCATCGCCCAGCCGGTGATGCAGCAGCGCCAGGCTGAGATCAAGAACAAATACGCCAGCAACCCCCAAAAGCAGCAGGAGGAGCTGGGCAAGCTGATGCAGGAGTTCGGCAGCCCCCTGGCGGGCTGTCTGCCCCTGCTGGTGCAGATGCCGATTCTGTTCGCTCTCTTCGCCACCCTCCGGGGCAGCCCCTTCGCCGATGTGCCCTACACCTTCAACCTCAAGGTGCTGCCGGCCGATCAGATCGCGGCGGTGGAGCCCAAGCCGTTCAACACCCCCAGCCACTCGATCTTCGTCACCGCCACCAGCCACGTTCCCGTCATCGGCAGCCTCGAGCAGGGCACCCGTCTCGGGGTGGGCGAAACCCGCACCGTGCAGCTTCACACCCGCAGCGGCGACAGCTTCGCCTCCCTGCTGGCGGGCGTGGAGAACGGGGAGAGCTTCGAGCCGAGCTGGAGTGTGACCAAAGGGGACGGGGTGGTGGCGGTGGATGCCAGTGGAACGATCACAGCCCTGAGCCCCGGGGATGCCACCGTGGAGGGGCGCGTGCCCGGGCTGGCGGCCCGCAGCGGCTTCCTGTTCATCAAAGCCCTCGGTCAGGTGGGGTTCATGACCGACGGCGCCGTGAATTGGGATATCGCGATTCTGGTGGCCGCCTTCGGCGCCACCCTTTTCGTCAGCCAGATCCTCTCTGGCATGGGCATGCCCCCCAATCCCCAGCAGGCCACCGCCAACAAAATCACTCCGGTGATGATCACCGCGATGTTCCTGTTCTTCCCCCTTCCCGCCGGGGTGTTGCTCTACATGGTGGTCGCCAACGTCTTCCAGGGTCTGCAGACCTTCCTGCTCAGCCGCGAGCCCCTGCCGGAGAATCTCCAGCAGATCCTCGACAAGCAGCTCGCCAGCCAACCGGTGGCTGCCACGGTGGGGGATTCCAGCGGTCGCCTGCCGTTCGAGCCGAAGAGCCGCAAGTGAGTCCGCCCCCGGCGGCCGGTGCTCCGCGGCTGCGGCCGGTGCCGCTGTCCGACCTTCGCCTGCTGGCGGAGGGCTACCTGTGGCAGGTGGAGCAGCCCATCACCGGTCTGGAGACCCTCACCCCCGTTCGCGGCACAATCCGGGCCCGGCATCACGGCCAGGCCCTGGAACTGCAAGGGGAGGCCGACACAATCGTGACCCTCTGCTGCGATCGCTGCTTGCAACCCTTCAACCACCCCCTGCGGGCGGAGGTGCACGAACTGCTCGACCTCGCCACAGCCCCCGGCGAGATCCCTGCCGGTTCAGGGGCGTCCTTGGAGACCCTGGAGGATCTGATCCCGGGCGAGGATCTGGACGATCGGCTCGATCCCCGCGGCTGCTTTGATCCGGAGCGGTGGCTGTTCGAGCAGCTGAGCCTGCGATTGCCGCTGGTCAACCGCTGCGGGGCCCACTGTCCCGGTCCCCCGAGCTGGGGGGATGCCCCCACCGGCATCGACCCCCGCTGGACGGCCCTGCGTAATCTGCGGCCGAGCTGACGGAGCCCCGTGCCTGTGGCGCCATGACCCCCCCTTCTTTGGCCGATCAGCTGGATCTGTTGATCCGGGCCCGCACCCCGATTCTGTGGATCCGCAGCTTGGAGGAGGAGCGGGTGGAGAATCTCCTGGAGCAGGCGGCGGCCAGGCTGGGGGGCCGCACCCTGCTCCGCTGGGACTTTGTGGGCGGCCTCAGCGGCGCCCCGAACCGCCAGGGGGAGGCAGCGCGCAACCCGATGGCGGCCCTGGAGGCCTTCACCCCCCTGCCAGCGGAGCAGGGGGCGATCCTGCTGCTCAAGGACTTCCACCGCTACGCCGACGACGCCGGGGTCTGCCGGCGGCTGCGCAACCTGGCCGCCTCCCTGCGGCAGGTGCCCCAGACGCTGGTGATCAGCGCCCCGGACTGGCAGCTGCCGCGGGAACTGGAGGACAGCATCACCCTGCTGGATCTGCCCCTGCCCGACGCCAACGAGATCGGGGCGTTGTTGCGCTCGATCGCCGGAGCCAGCGGCCGCCCCCTGGCTCCGGCGGTGCTCGCCACCCTCACCGCCGCCTGCCATGGCCTGAGCGAGCAGAGGGTGCGCCAGCTGGCCGCCCGCGCCCTGGCCCGTCGGGGGGAGCTGGGGCTGGACGACCTGGCGGAGGTGCTGGAGGAAAAGCGCTGGGCGATCGCCCGCAGCGAGTTGCTCGAATACTGCCCCACGGAGGCCACCCCGGCGGACATCGGCGGCCTGGAGGCGCTCAAGCATTGGCTGGAGCAGCGCCACCGCGCCTTCGGGGAGGAGGCCCAGCGCTACGGACTGCCCCTGCCCCGCGGCGTGCTGCTGGTGGGACCGCAGGGCACCGGCAAATCGCTCACCGCCAAGGCGATCGCCCACAGCTGGTCGATGCCGCTGCTCCGCCTGGATGTGGGACGCCTGTTCGCCGGCCTGGTGGGCGCCAGCGAAGCGCGCACCCGGGAGATGATCCAGCGTGCGGAGGCCATGGCCCCCTGCGTGCTCTGGATCGACGAAATCGACAAGGGCTTCGGCGGCGATTCCCGCAGCGACGGCGGCACCACCCAGCGAGTGCTGGCCAGCCTGCTCACCTGGATGGCGGAGAAGACCAGCGCCGTGTTCGTGGTCGCCACCGCCAACGCGGTGGAACGGCTGCCGGCGGAGCTGCTGCGCAAGGGTCGCTTCGACGAGATCTTCCTGCTGGAGCTCCCCGACCGGGAGGAGCGCCGTTCCATCCTCGATCTGCAGCTGCGCCGCCGCCGGCCCAGCCACGCGATCCCCCTGGAGGTGCTGGTGGACCGCACGGCCGGCTTCTCCGGTGCCGAGCTGGAGCAGACGGTGATCGAAGCGATGCACCTCGCCTTCGGCGAAGGGCGGGAGCTGGCGGAGGCCGATCTGGTCACCGCCGCCAGCCAGGTGGTGCCCCTGAGCCGCACCGCCCGCGAACAGCTGGAGGCCCTGCGGACCTGGGCGAGCAGCGGTCGGGCC
Source organism: Cyanobium sp. (assembly GCA_044376165.1). Taxonomy (GTDB): domain Bacteria; phylum Cyanobacteriota; class Cyanobacteriia; order PCC-6307; family Cyanobiaceae; genus Cyanobium. The sequence continues at coordinate 1 of JBIPMZ010000036.1, read as the reverse complement.
C
>JBIPMZ010000035.1:0-13101 GCA_044376165.1 Cyanobium sp. | reverse complement strand
CGCCCGGTCCTCTCAGCGTCGCTTGGGGTGATCGGGGCGGGGGTCGCCGGCTGCGCCCTGGCGGCGGCGCTGCGGCGGGGGGGCTGGGCCGGCTGGATCGGCCTCTGGGAGGCGGGCCGTGGCCCGGGCGGCCGGGCCGCCACCCGCCGCTCCCGCCGCGACCCCGCCCTGGCGATCGACCATGGCGCCCCCCTCTTCAACATCACCACCGCCCCGCCGCCCGCCCTGCTGGCTCCCCTGCGGGCCGGCGGCTGGATCGAGCCCTGGAGCGGCCTCTGCGTCGACCTCGATGGCGAAGGGCGGCTGCACCAGCCAAGCCGCGATCCGCTGCTGGCGGGGGAGCTGTGGCGCGGCTGCGGGGGGATGGACCGGATCGCCCATGGGCTGCTGGAGCTGGCGGAGCGCCACGGGCCGGTGGAGCGCCATTGGGGGCATCGGGTGCGGCGGCTGGCGAGGCGACCCGGCGGTGGCTGGCGCCTGTTCGACAACGACGGCGAAGAGCTGGCGGAGGTGGATTGGTTGGTGCTCAGCAGCAGCCTGCTGGCCCATCCGCGCGTGAAGACGCTGCTGGGGTGGCCCGAGGTTCCGCTCGAGGAGGTGGCGGGAGCCGCTGGCGATGATGCCCTGAAGGCTGCCGTGGCCGCGATCGGCGCGATCCGCTGGGAGGCCCGCAGCAACCTGCTGCTGAGGATCCCGGCGCCCTACGCCCAGCCCTGGCAGGAGCTGCCCTTTCGTCTCTTGGCCTGCGATCGGGATGCGCAGGAGCGGTGGGGCCTGAGTCGTCTGGCGATCCAGCCGCAGCCGGACGGCCCTTGTGCGGTGGTGGCCCACTCCAGCGCGGCTTGGGCCAGCGATGCACTCGGGGTATACGGCAGCGAATCGGCCCGGGCGAGGGAGGCAGGAGCCCTCCTCGACAAAATGGCAGAAGCCGAAAGGATCCGGCGCTTAATGAACTCGTTGCAAGAGTTGGTGGCCCCATGGATCCCTGGGCCGATCTGCAGCGAAGCGCTCTCTGCGGGCGAGGGGCGTTTGATGCGATGGGGCGCCGCGTTTCCGAGAGGGGCGGGGCTGGAGAAGGAAAGGGGGCTCTGCCCGGACAGCGAAATCGGCTTCTGCGGCGATTTCCTGGCGGGGAGTGGATGGGGCCGGGTGGAAGGGGCGTTGCGGAGCGCCGAGGCCTTGGCGGAGCGCCTGCTGGCGATCCCCGCGTCGGCCTCGGAGCGCGGCAGGGGATCAGCCGAGGCCGATCTGGGAGAGGATGCCTTGGCCGGTGAGCAGTTCGGTGGCGAGGCCGATGACGAAGCCGAGCATGGCCAGGCGGCCATTCCAGGTTTCGGCGAAGGCAACGAAACCGAAGCGGGATTCGGGAGCAGCCATGGTTGATGTTGCAGTTCGTTGAAAATTGTAAGCGCAGGTAAAGGATCGGTGGGTACGGCATCCCGCCCCCGCCGATCGGGTGCGGAGGCCCCTAGTCCGCCGCCGCCCCTGCAGCGCCGGGCGAGGCGGGGGGCGGCGGCAGCAGGTCTTCGATCTCGCAAACCGGGAAGCGGTTGATCGCCCGCAGGGCCTGGCGGGCCTGACTGCGCAGCCGGTCGCTGATCGCCTCCGCATAGGGCACCTGGGCCAGCAGATCCACCGTGCGCCGCAGCACCCGCACCACGTCGCCCTCATCGAGCGAGGTGTTGGCGATCACCTCGCTCCAGCGCGCGCCCTTCGCCCAGGCGTGAACCAGGCCGGTGAGTTCCGGCTCCCACCAGATCGGCACCACCAGCTGCGCCCGTTCCTGCTGCCGCTGCAACTCCCGACGCAGCCCCCGCAGATCGTGCAGGGCCTCCTCGGCGGCGGCAGGCGGCGGCCAGCCGCACCAGAGGTCGGGGCGGTTCACCTCCGTGGAGATCGCTTCAAGCACCGCCGCCAGGTCGGCGGGCTCCAGCTCGTCGAGGTGGCCGCTCATCATCGCCAACCCCAGCCAGAGCTCGTTGTCCCCGCGCAGGGCCGCCACGGTGCGGCCCACCTCGGTGGGCTCCAGGCCATCGGCGCCCGCCAGGGCCCCGAAGAAGCGCAAGATCTCGATCAGCTTCAAAAAGGTGTCCCAGTGGCGGTTGGAGCGGAAGTGGAGCAAGCGCCGCCGCTCCTCGATCTCCGTCTGCAGCTCGCCGCGACGGCGGTGGTGCTTCGCCAGCAGGCGCCGCTCGCCAAAACCGTGGGCGGGATGGCGCTCCAGCGCCTCCTCCAGCTCCTGCACCCGTTCGGCCTGGGCCCGCACCTCCCCCGCCAGGTCGTAGCGGGGGGTGAGCATGTCGTGACGGCTGGCGAGGGAGGCCACCGCCAAGGCCAAGCCCGCGGTGCTGGCGTTGCCGTGGCGCAATTCGCCGGGATGGTGAAGCTCGGGGGGCTCCAGCGACTGCACCTGCAGGCAGCTGAGCTCGGCGTGCAGGTTCACCACCGCACTGCAGGGGAGCAGGATCCAGACGTTGGCCTCGGTGAGGCAGAGCAGCAGGGGGAATTGCCCCGGGCCCTTCACCTTGGCGACGATCACCGCCGGGGTGACCCGGCCCTTGAGCGGCGCGGCCTTGAGGCTCACCAAGCTCCCCTCGCTGGCGAACTGCAGCGCCAGGGTGAGTTCGTGGGCGACGGTCTCCTCCGCCTGCTGCTGGAGGGTGCGCAGCAGACGCCGCTCCTCCCGCACCCGGCCCCGTTGCTTCTCGTAGTCCTCCACCCCCTCCCAGGGCACCGCCCCGTCGAGGGCCTCCAGCTGGCCGAGCTGGGCGACCAGCTCGGCGATGCGCGCCTCGTCCTCCGCCAGATCCAGGGTGGCCAGGTAGCGGCCGAAGCTGCGCTCCACCAGCTCCTTCGCCTTGGCCAGGTCGTAGCGCTGCAACAGGTTGAGCACCATGCCGTAGCTGGGGGCGAACTGGCTCACCAACGGATCAGCGGGGGCGAGGGCCAGCTGACCCGCCTCCCGCACCCCCTCGAAACGGCTCTGGGCCGTGACCACGTAGCCCTGGGAATCGAGGCCCCGGCGGCCGGCCCGCCCGGCCATCTGCAGGAATTCGCTGCCCATCAACGGCCGATGGCCCCGTTCGGTGCGCTTGGAGAGGGCCGAGATCACGGTGGTACGCGCCGGCATGTTGATGCCCGCCGCCAGGGTCTCGGTGGCGAAGACCACCTTGATCAGGCCCTGCTGGAACAGCGCTTCGATCAACTCCTTCCAGGCGGGCAGCACGCCGGCGTGGTGGGAGGCGATGCCCCGCAGCAGGGCCTCGGCATGACCGCCCTCCCGCACCGCTTCCGGCGTGGCCGCCACGAATGCCTCGAGCTGGCTGCGCAGACGCGCCTGTTCCTCGGGGGTGACCAGGCAAGCGTTGCCGAGCTCGCGCACCCCGCGGTCGCAGCCGCGACGGCTGAAGATGAAATAAATGGCAGGCAGCATGTCCCGCTCCGCCAGCTGAGCAACCACGAAGGGCAGGGGCGCGGGCTCGGGTTGGGGCGGCCTGGGCACCTTGGGCCCCCGGCGGCGGTTTCCCTTGGGGGGCCGCCACACCTTGGCGTTGGCATGCAGGGCCGTGCCCTCCTCGTTGAGCAGGGGGTGGAGGCCCTTGGCGCTGCAGAAACTGAAGGCCAGGGGCACGGGGCGGAAGTCGCTGTGCACGAGCTGGGTGGGGCCGTGCACCCGCGCAATCCAGTCGGTGAGCTGCCCGGCATTGGCCACCGTGGCCGAGAGGGCCACCAGCTGGATGGAGGACGGGCAGTGGATGATCGACTCCTCCCAGACGGTGCCGCGCTGGGTGTCGTTCATGTAGTGGCACTCATCGAGCACCACCGCCTCCACGTCGGCGAGGGGGTCGTCGTCGGGGTGGTCGATCTCCGCGTAGAGCATGTTGCGGAAGATCTCGGTGGTCATCACCACGATCCGGGCCTCGCGGTTGAGGCTGAGGTCGCCGGTGAGCAGGCCGACGTTGGCCTCCCCGAAGCGATGGCGGAAATCGCGCAGCTTCTGATTGGAGAGGGCTTTGAGCGGGGTGGTGTAGAAGACCTTGCGGTTGTGGGCCAGGGCGCGGTGGATGGCGTACTCCCCCACCAGGGTCTTGCCGGAACCGGTGGGGGCGCTGACCACGACGGAATGGCCCTGGTTGAGGGCGTCGATCGCCTGGTGCTGGAAGGGATCCAGCGGAAAGGGGAACAGGGTCTCCAGGGGAGGCACCGAGCGGGCGGCGGGGGCGGGGACCGCGGCGGCGCCGCTGGGGCTGGAGGTCATCGCCGAATCCTAAGGCCGATCGCGCCGCGGCCCGGGAGGAGCGGCGCCCGCCTCTGTCAAGGGTTGCGGCCCAGCAGAGTTTTGTAGGTGGGCTTGTGGATGGCCAAGATTTTGCCCGCGAGCAGAGGCAAGACAGCCCCAGGGATAAAAAGGAAAAACAACATATAGTAATTACCCGGGACGCCAAGGCGGACCCCAACCAGTCGAAAGACGGTCATGATCGGCATGTGAAAGACATAGACAAGGATTGAATAAGCGCCAAAGTATGCGAGGGACATCATGACCTTGCGTTCCTGGAAGCGCTGGGTTAGCTGATAGGAGACGCCGATCACAAGCAGGGTCAAGGCCAGCTCGTGAATGCCGAAGGGATTCATCAGAAAAGAGAATGGCCCCTCCGGATCAGCGTGCTGAATGCCAAAGCCGATGGCATAGCAGGCGGCAAGCCCGATGAGCGCCAGGGGGTTGCTGATGGGCTTGCCGATAACCCTTTTGAAAAATACATAGCCGAGCAGGTAGAAAAGAAAGTAATCGCATATTTTATCGAGGCCAAAAAATGTCCAGTCATCAAACAGGTCCAGCTTCAGCCTCAGGAGCATGGCAAGGGGCAAGAGGTAAATCATTCTAAACTTAAATATCTTTGCGTACAGATAGGTGATAACATGAAAGAGGAAAAGTACAAACAGAAACCACAGCACCACAGAGGGCAGCATCGAGCCGTTCGACTGCTGAACCAGCAGGGCCGTGAGCATGGCGGGAACCGAGGGGGCATTCACCCACTCGCCCAGCACCACATTGGCAAGGAGGAAGAGAAGACCAAGAGCGTAGAATGGCAGCAGCAGCGAAGTTGCGATTTTGCTCAGATATGTTCTGTGGTTAAATTTTGGACTAAAAAGCCTAACCCGCTGAAAGGAGCCCGAGATCAAAAAGAAAAGTGGCATGGCAAAAGTGAATATCACTTCAGCTTGAATACTCACCACGTCCTTGTAAAACGGGTAGCCCATCATGAGCACGGCCGCATGGCCATAGACAACCGCGATAATCGCAATCCCCTTGGCGACATCAAGATGACTCGATCTTGGATTCATGGGCTGACTTTTTGGCGAAGAAAGACGAGCAAACAATCGGGAGTTTGTGAAATAATTTGCTCAAGCCTTGCGAGCATACGGGTGGCGGGGCCTCCAGCCCCACTTTCCCCAGAGCCGCCAGGGGCCCCACCGGTCACGACGGCCCCTCCCCGAGGGAAGCTCTGGGAGGGTGCCACGATCGGGGTCGCCCGTGCCCTGGTGCTGCGTGCCCTCCCAGAGCTCCGAAGCTGGTGCCGATCCGCCCGGGCCGGGGGAGGCCCCCCCCTGGCGCCGGCAGCTGGAGGCGGCCCTGGCAGCGCTGCCCGGCGAGCGGCGGCGGGCCCTGCGGGTCTACAGCAGCGCGCCGGAGGCGGGAGAGACCGCCTTGTTGACCCCCCAGGCGGAGCCCCGCCCCCTGCTGGACCTGGCCAGCAACGACTACCTGGGCCTGAGCCGCCATCCCGCCGTGGGGGCCGCCGCCGCCGCCGAGCTGGCGGCCCAGGGCCTCGGGGCGGGCGCCTCGCGGCTGGTGAGCGGCACGCGGCCGGCGCACCTGGCGCTGGAGAGGGCGTTGGCGACGTGGCTCGGACGGGAGCGGGTGCTGCTGTTCCCGAGCGGATTTCAGGCCAATCTGGCGGCGGTCTGCGCCCTGGCGGATCGCCACAGCCTGGTGCTCGCCGATCGGCTGATCCACCACTCCCTGCTCAGCGGCGTGCGCTGCAGCGGCGCCCGTCTCCAGCGCTTTGCCCACAACGATCTGGCCGAGCTGGAGCGCCGCCTGGCGACCGCCCGGCGCGAGCGACCCGGCGCCCGGGTGGTGGTGCTGTGCGAGAGCGTCTACAGCATGGAGGGCACCAGCGCCCCCCTGGCCGAGCTGGCGGAGCTCTGCGCCCGGCACGGGGCGGCCCTGCTGGTGGATGAGGCCCACGCCCTCGGGGTGTTCGGCCCCGGCGGCCGGGGTTTGGCCCATGGCCTGGCCGAGGTGGCACTGGTGAGCGGCACCTTGGGCAAGGCCTTCGGCAGCGGCGGCGCCTTCCTCGCCGCCGACGAGCCGGTGGGGGAGTGGCTGCTGCAGAGCAGCGGGGCCTTCCGCTACAGCACCGCCCTGGCGCCGCCCCTGGCCGCCGGCGCTTTGGCGGCTCTGCAGCTGTTGGGCGCCCAGCCCGAGGCCGGCGCGGAGCTCTGCCGCCGGGCCGCCCGCTGGCGCGATGGCCTGGCGAGTGCCGGCTGGCCCCGCCCCCCGGGGGTGGGCCCGATCCTGCCCCTGCAGGTGGGGGACGACCGGCGCGCCCTGGCGCTGCAGGCAAAGCTGGAGGCCGCGGGCCTGCTCACGGTGGCGATCCGCCCGCCGACGGTGCCGGAGGGCACGGCGCGGCTGCGGCTGGTGCTGCGGCGCGATCTGCCCTCGGGCACCCTGCCCCGGTTGCTGGCAGCGCTGGGGGGCAGCGGAGGGAAGACGGGAGCGCGGGCCGCAGCGGCAGCCCCGCAATGAGTTGTAAAGAATAACTAAGAATCTTGGCCTCTGACTGGCCTGCCCAGGCGGCAGGGTGGCCGCTATGGGGCAGGGATCCGCAGGCGCAGATTGGCCTCACAGCTCGTGCCATGGACCCGGAGAATGATTGGCCTAAAGTGCATGCCACCGCCCCGCCGGTGCCTCGCCGTGAGGCCCCCCACCGAGCCCTGCCCCTATCCAGTAATTGTTGAATCATGACCTCCATCTATTTCCCGAAGCCGGAGCTGCTGCAAAACCTGCCGCTGAGCCGGGCGGCCTTCTCCAATCGCACCGCCTGGATCATGGCCGCCATCTCCTGGCTGGCCTATCAGCGCCTGCCCGGGGAGAGCGAACTCGGCATTGAGGAAGTAGTACAAGAAATTGCCAAGGCGGCGAAGGAAAACCGCCGCTCCCAGATCCGGGAGTTGGTGCTGCGCTATCGTGAATCTGGTCAGCAAACCAACTGCCAGCTCCTCACCGAGCTCGAGCAGGCTGGATTCAGCTTCATCCAGGGTTTTGATAGCCGGGTTGGCACCCAGGCGTTTCTGGCTCGACTCAATGGCGTGGGGGATCAGCCACCGATGTTGATCCTGGCGTTTCGGGGCACGGAAACCAAGTCGATCGCAGACATCAAGAGCGATGCCAAACTGGTGTTGATGAACGCCCCGGGTGGTGGCCGGGTCCACCCAGGCTTCTATGAGGCGTTTGCGAGTGTGCAAGCGCAGGTGCAGAACGCTCTGAACCAGAATGGTGAGTGCCCGTTTTACATCGCCGGCCATTCCCTCGGCGGGGGGCTGGCCCTGGTAGCCACCCGCTATCTCGTCCATCCCAAATCTGCGGCTACCTACACCTTTGGCGGCCCGCGCGTGGGCGACGAGGCTTTCTTCGCCGACTTTCGCATCCCGGTTTACCGCGTGGTGAACGGTGCCGATGTGGTGGCTCGACTGCCCTTCGGCGAGTGGCTATCGCTATTGTTGGCGTTGATTCGGCTGATCCCGATAAACGGCACAACCACGCTGGCCTCCTGGTTGCGGAACACGATTGTTGGCTATACCCATACAGGCAGCTCTGTCTATCTATCGGATTCCATCAACACCTTGCCAGATGACAACGGAATCCCCTACAGCGATTTGCAGGTGAAGCAAGACCCCGAATTCCTTTGGAGAACCCAGCTCACGATCACGCGCTTCCGCCGGGGGGGGTTCAAAGCCTTCGTGGCGGACCACGACATCAGCACCTATGCCAAGAAGCTCTATGCCAATGCCCAGCGTCGCAACCTCAGCTGAGCGGTTTCCATCCCCCTGAAGCCACGGCATGCGCAGGGACCATCAGCGCCGCAAAAACCACAATCCCAACGCCACCCCCAGCACCACCACGAGCCATCGCAACGCCTCCCGATTGACGCGGGTGGCCAGGGCACCCCCAAGCTGGCCGCCGGCGAGGGATCCGGCGGCGACGATGAGCGCCAGGGTCCAGTCCACCCGCCCGCTGGCCATCAGCACGAGGGCGGCGCTGAGGTTGGTGGCGAGCGAAAGCAGCTGCTTGAGTCCGTTGAGGCGGGTGAGGTTGTCGTCGAAGACCAGGCCGAGCACCGCCAGAAAGATCACACTGAGGCCGGCACCGAAGTAGCCCCCGTACACCGCCGCGAGGGCGACGGCTCCCACCCCCAGGCCCAGGATCTGGCGCTGACGCCGCGGGCTCAGCGGGGGCGAAGCGGAGGGCTGAAGCAGGGCCCTCAGCGGGGTTTGCAGGGCGAGGAGAACCGAGCCAAAGAGGATCAACCAAGGCACCAGAGCGATGAACAGTTTCTCCTCGCTCCCCAGCAGCAACCGACCCCCCACCAGCCCTCCCAGGCACGCGGCGGGCATCAGCAGCCGGATCCGCCGGCCCTGTCCCACCAGATCCCGCCGTTGGGCGAGGGCAGCCCCCAGATAGCCAGGCGTGAGCGCCACGGTGTTGGTGAGGTTGGCAATCAATGGCGACAACCCCAGCGCCGTGAGCACCGGAAAGCTGATCAGCGACCCCCCTCCCGCCAAGGCATTCACCCCCCCCGCCGCCAACCCCGCCAGCGCGGCACCAAGCCAGCCGAATGCCGCCATTGTTCCCATCAAGCTGGCAGTTTACTGTAGCCTGCCCTCACCTCTTTTCGCCCTTATGGGCAAGCCTCGCCAAACACATTTATTGGCGGAAGAGGGGTTCTGATCCCCCCGTTCTCAGAACAAAAAAATACAAGTTGACCAGATCATCCATGATCCAAAACCTCACATTGCAGCAGATCGACGAGATCGCACCATTGTGGTTCAAGCTGAATGAGCTTCACAAGTCGCTTGATCTCCTCATCACCACGCAGCCGCGCACATGTTCCTGGGAAGAGCGGAAAAATGAGCTGCTCCTGAAGTGCGCCCACGGCCACCTTCTTCAGATCGCTTGGCTTGATGATGAACCGATTGGCTACTGTTTTTCATCGCTTAGCAAGGAAAACATCGGCGAGATTGACTCGCTTTACATGGAATCTCATGCGCGCAAACAAGGAATCGGCAGGCAGCTCATAGAGGCAGCCTTGACTTGGCTTATTGAGCAAGGATCTGAACAGGTCGAGCTCTGGGTGCACCGGAGAAATACTGAAGCCATCGCATTCTATGGGCGACTTGGTTTTACCGCAGCCCCAGACAGGCAGAAGTTGACCGAAAAGTTGCTGCTGTGGACGCCGCTTTGCGGCGCCGCTGAACGTTAGCGTTCCAAAGATGATCGCTGCTGTCTAAGCCAGGCTTGAACGCCTTGGCCGAATGCTTCCCCAAGGCCGCTGGGCTCCTCAACGAGGCCCGGGAAGGAGCCATGGGGCGCGATCCACGCCTCCGGAATGCACGTCTGTCCGACGCAGACAGGCAGCGCTCAGCGGGCAGTGGCAGCGGGATGGCGCATGATTCGTTGCAGCTGGCTGGTTTCGAGGGCCAGGACGCGGCGGGCAAAGTCGGGATCACGCTCCAGCGTGCTGTCAAAGCAGTCGACCGGCACCGCTAGAACCCGGGTGCCGCTGGTTTCCGCCACAATCGTGTTCTCGGTGGTGCCATGACTGAGCACCTCCAGTTCATCGAGCACCTGGCCAGGTTTCATCCGGCTGACCTGCAGGCCTTCGTCGCCGCGCACCTCGACGCGGGCGGCTCCCTCGATCAGGAGCAGCAGCTCGCGGCAGGTGTCGCCCGCCTCCGTGATCGCTGCGCCGGCCGGGTAGTTGCGGATCTCGGCCTGATCGGCCAGCAGATCGAGGGTGTCGGTCCAGGTGCGCCGGAAGAAGTCGCTGGTGGCCAGCACCACCCGTTTCTCCAGATCAGGCAGATCTGCAAGAAGCGGGGGAGGGCTGAGGGCAAGCAGCTGCTCGACCGTGCGTCGCACCCAGGCGGGAGCGGAGGAGGAGCGGAGGCGATCGCTACAGGAGCGGCCCAGGCTTGGATCGAGATCGAACAGCAGCACCAGGGCCGAGACGCCCACGCCGGGCTCGGCGTCCTCCACCAGCGCCTCCAGCAGCGACAGGATCCTCCCCCTGGGGGGCTGCAGCGGGGCCTGCGCCGATAGCGAGGGATCTTGTCGTAGGGAGTCCCGGAGCTCAGCACTCAGGACATCGCGCCAGTGTGGCGAATCCAGCAGCCGCTCCAGGGGAGCGGGATTCAGGGTTCGCAGGCGCAGCCGCAGCGGCTCCAGGGCCGCCGACGCCGGCAGCAAGGCCAGGGATCGCAGGATGCCCTCCAAGCAGAGCTCCACGCGGTGCAACAGCCGATCTTGGAGCTGCGACACCAGCTGGGGTTGGTGTCGCAGCTCAGCTGCGGCCATGGCCTGCAGGCTGAACTGCAGGGGTTCCAGCCTGTCCAGCAACAGTTCAGCCCGGTGGGCCGCCCCAGTGGCCGGGTCGAGGCTTTGCCTCGCTTCGGCTTCCTCCGAGGCCGAGATCGAGAAGCGAGAGCGAAGCGCACCCAGATCGAGCTCGCGGCTGACGGCGCCGTTCGAGTCCACCTGCATGGCCCTGCCCTCAGCCAGCTGCTGCTGCAGCCGCAGCACCCGCTCAAGCGAGCGGCTGTACCCGCTCAGGCGGACCTGATCCTCCAGGCTGCGGCGCTGATCGGGATCCAGCAGGCCCGGGTCCTCCACCCCAAGCTCCTCGAGCAGCTGGCGGTGTGCATCGTCGGAGATCCCGAGCTCCTGGCGCAGGCGTCGCAGCACCTCGAGGCTGCTGGCCACATTCACATAACCCTCGGCCAGGGCGTCGTGCACAACACCCTTGTAGGCCTCGTGCCGCTGTTCGTTGCCGAACTCCGGAAGGACCCTGGCGAGCACGTAAACCTCGTCAGGGTTTAGATCGCCCAGGCTGCGGCCCTCCAGAAAGCGCTGCAGATCGATCCCGAGCTTCGCAAGCTGCCGGCGGAAGCGCTCGGCCAGGTTCTCGCGGCCGTAGAGGGCTGGGCTGCGGTGCCAGTTGCGTACCAGCCACAGGGAGCTGGTCGCCACCAGGGCCATGTCGAACAGGTACTGAACCCAGGCCGGGGCCAACAGCAGCAGCGGTCGGCCGGCGAACACGAAGAAGAGGTTGAACACCAGGAAGGTGGCCGCCAGGAACACGCGGTGGCGGATCAGCGTCTTGTCGGGCTCGGCGCCCTGGCGGCGGGCGCGGCGGCGCATCCAGGCCTCGATCGCCCGCCCGCCCAGCCAGCCGAGCCAGGTGAACAGGCCGAGCACCAACGGCACGGCCACCAGCCGCGGCAGCGGGATCGGCTGGCCAAACAGGAACAGCCCCGGGCTGAGGAGCTGGCTCAGCTGGTCGCTCTGGCGGGCCCAGGCACCGGAGAAGTAGTAGTCCCAGTTGCCGGCATAGAGGTAGTAGTAGAGGAAGTACCCCACCACCAGGCCGACGTAGCCGTAGCGCTCGAAGCTGAAGGCAGGACTCTGCAGCCTGTCCCAATACAAGCGCTCGGCGTCGATGTCGATGCAAGGCTTCTGGCAGGCGACGCAGGCGCTCTGCTCTTCACCGCCGGCATCGAGGCTGCGGCACATCGACTGGGTGATCGGGGTGTCGCTCATGTGGGCCCGACTGCCCAGCAGACCAGCCGGTGTGGAATAGATCGATTGCACCGGCGCCATCGGGCAGAAGTACTGGCACCAGGCCTTGCCGCCGTAGAGCCAGCCCACGGCGATCGCCGCCGCGATCGTGAACAGCAGCCAGCCCGCCAGCACCAGGCGGTCGGCGTTGAAGAAGAGGATGCGGCCGCAGAGGCCCAGATACAGCCAGCTGAACTGCAGGGCGGGGTAGTGCTTGGCGAGCCAGGAATCAGACGGCACCCGCGCCAGCTGGCGGCGGATCTCGCCGGTCTTGGGGTTGCGCTTCTCCGTCTGGCGCTGCCGGCCGAGGGCACGGGGAATCTGGGAGAGGAACGAGAGCGGGCAGATCCGACGCCAGAGCTCGTGGCCGAACACCAGCAGGATGAAGATCGCCGCCGGCACCACAGCCCCCCAGAAGACCGTGGTGCCCAGCGGATAGGGCGTCTCCACGAGGCAGCGGCCCTGCACTGCCACGCAGGTGCCGGGAAGCCGCAGCGGACTCCAGGGGTGATCCGCAGTGGTGAGGCTGGGCGTGAACGGATCGAAGAACAGCGAGCCGATGATCAGCAGCCAGCCCGTGGTGAGCAGCCATCTGACCCAGTGCATGCGGATCTCGCTCACCCGCGAGCCGGCCATTGGTGGAGATCGGAGGGGGCGAAACGCTAACCAGCCCCTCGGAGGCCTGACTGGCTGGGCTGGCTCAGTGTCAGAGCGACTGCTGGAGGGCATCGAGCTGTCCCGGCCGCAGCCGGCGGGTGTTGGGCAGGCCCGCCGCAGGACCGGCCGGGATCGCGGCGGGGCGATCGGGGGCCTGCTCCACGCTCCAGCTCAGTCCGCCGGTGGAGAAGTTGAACCTCAGCGGGCCCAGACGGGCGGAGCGGCGGAAGCGGAAACCCATGGCAATCAGCATTCAGTCTTCAAGCCACCACAGTCCTGCCAGCTCTCCAGCAGGCGAGCCAGCTCCTCTTTCATGGCGGCTAGCTCCTCGATGCGCTGGTTGATGAAGTCCATCTTGGCCGCAATGCTGTCTTTCAGAACGGCGCAGTTGCAGATGCCTTCGCGCCGTACCTCCAGGATTCTCGCCAACTCCGGGATCGACACATCCATCGCCCGCAGGGCTCGAATGATCGTCAGCTCAGCGAGATTCTCTTCGTCAAACAATCTGTACCCAGATTCGGAGCGAGCCCTGGGCTGGAGCA
>JBIPMZ010000260.1:0-3622 GCA_044376165.1 Cyanobium sp. | reverse complement strand
ATAGCCCGTCGTCGCCAGATCTCCCTCCACCGCCACCCAGCAGCAGGGTGGAGAGGCCGGCTGTTGAGGCGTGCCACCCACACCTCACCGCGGCGCATCAATGTCACCACAGTTCGGCTGAAGTCGCTGTCGCAGGCACCTCAGCCCCGGCCAGGGCTTCGTTTTCCGCCATTGCGCCCGCTCTTCCCGCCGCTGGTGCAGCAATGAAGCCTACGAGAGGCATGCCAACTTGTATGACAACCACGCCTCCCATGCTGATGCGATCACCGCATAGGAGCGCCAACGGACCTGGGGTGCCAATCGGGTGATCACTCCCTTTGCCACAACCAGCGGCTGTCACGCTGTAGGGCGGCGGCCATGGCGGAGCCGCTGGCCAGAAGTTCAGCGTGTTCCTGGGGCGTGAGCACCAGGGCATCGCAGCTGAGCGGCAGCTCCGCCAGGGGCCAGGCCAGAAGTCGCTGGTGTTGCGGGCCGCTGCTGCCGGTATCGATCAGCAGCAGATCGAGATCGCTGCCGACCGCGGCATCACCCCGGCCGTAGCTGCCGAACAGGCCCACCCGCTCCAGGCCTGGATGCTCCGCCGCCACCTGCTCCGCCCAGAGGCGCACCTGGTTGAGCACCTGCTCCGGCTCAGGCCAGCGCAGCAGCGATGGCGTCAACGATCGAACAGGCATGGCGGCGGGCGTCCTCGCTCTGCAGACGGCCGAAATGGTCGGTCGGGGCACCGTCGGCAAAACTGTCGGGCGAGCGCGTCGGGATGTACAGCGCATCCAGGATGCGCAAACGGTCCTCCAGATCGCTGACGCTGGCCGCCAGGGTGGTGGCGACAGCCGGCGGCAGGTCGCGCCAGGAGCTCCCGAGGCCGTGGCCCCACGCCTGCTGGCCATGGGCGAGAGGCAAACCCTTCAGGGCCTTCTCCACCGCCTGGTGGCAGGCGAAGCAGGCCCATTCATGGTGGCCGGCGGCGGCGCTCACTCCGGCCAGCTCCAGATCGGCCCGGGCCTGATGCAACCAGTCGGCGGAACGGTTCATGGCGCCATTGTGGCGGCGTTGGCTGGATTGGTCGCTGGTGCTGCAGACGGGCCCGATTCAAAGCTCGTAAGGGTGCACCACGCCCCCCAGGGTGCGCGGAAAGCGTTTCCGTTGGCGTCCTTGCTGCCGGCTACCGCTCTTAACCTGAAACCCTGCACGCTCGCCGGGCTCATGCTCGCCCCAGCCAGTCCTGAAGCGCCGCCCACCTCCACGCAGGCCTCACCCGGGCTGCTGGGCCCGGAGCAGCCGTTCGGGTCGATCACCCTGCCGCTCATCCTCAGCGGCAGCCTGAGGCTCAGCCCCGAGCAGTTCGCCGAGCTGTGCCAGGCCAACCCCGACGCCGTGCTGGAGCTGGCCGCCGATGGTTCCCTGATCTGCATGACCCCCACCGGAAGTGATACGGGCGCCCGCAATGGCGAACTGTTCTTTCAGATCAAGACCTGGGCCCGTGCCAGCGGCGGCTGGAAGGCGTTCGACAGTTCCACCGGTTTTCGCCTGCCGGACGACTCGGTGCTCAGCCCCGACGCCTCGTTGGTGGCTCTCGATCGCTGGCAAGGGCTCAGCGCCGAGCAACGCCGTGGCTTCGCCCCCCTCTGCCCCGATCTGGTGGTGGAGCTGGCCAGCCCCAGCGACGAAGGCCCCCGCGGCCTCACCGCCCTGCGCCAGAAAATGGCTGCCTATCAGCGCAACGGCGCCCTCCTGGGCTGGCTGTTGATCCCAGCGGAGCGGGCGGTGGAGGTCTGGGGTCCGCTGGCGGAGTCGCCGGCTCCGCCGCGGCGACTCGAAGCGGCGACGCGCCTCGATGGAGATCCCCAGTTCCCAGGGCTGGCGATCGATCTGGAGGAGATCTGGGCGGGCTGAGCTGGAACGGGCAGCAGCTTGGGTTCTCTCGTGGAACAGGCCCACCAACGGGCCCAAGACGATCGTGCCCGCTCGCAGGGTCAGATGGCAGCAGGATTGCTTGCTGGTCGAGTCAGACCTGTGGTGTCGACCAGCACCATCAACGTTGTTCGCCAGCCTCGCTCTCTCCGCGGGTGAGGGCCAGGTGATCTGGCCCCGCCACCAACGGCCCTGCGCCATGACCGCGTGCTCAAGGGGTCATCAGCAGGGCCAGGCCGAGTAGAGGAAAGGGGGCGGTGTTGATCAGGGCGGCAGCCAGGCGCACCTGCCAGGCGGGATCGAGCAGCTGCAGGGGGAACAGGGCTGGGACCAGCAGCGAGGCGAAGAGCACAAAGAGCACCAGCGCCACCACGCCCAGGCCCGGGGCGGAACGGAGCACGGGAGCGCCGGAGCGGGATGGTTCGGAGCTGGCGGGCATGACAGGCCTCAGGGGCAGAACTCGGGGCAGGAATCGCCGCTCAAGTAGGCTACAAAAAAGCCCTGCCGATGGCAGGGCCGGCAGGAAAGATCAGGACTCCAATCAGGCCTGGTGGGGCGTGCTCAGCGGAGCTGCGATGCGCCTGCGGAGGCGGCGGCTCCAACCGAAGGCGGCTCCGGCGCCCATCAGAGGCAGGGGGCCGGGAACAGCTGCACCTGACAGAGAAGGGGGGCCGATAATTACCTTAATCGTTTCACTTGTGCCGTCGAGAGTCCATGTGCCGACCAGGCCCATTGTGGTAAAACCAAGTCCTGCAAGACTTTGGTTATCAAACGTGGCGCTGCTGACGATTGGAGCTCCAGATATATAAGATGAATCCAGAACAAATTGACTGGAAGCGCCGTTAAGGTAGGCCGTCAATCCGGATGAGCTGGAACCGAAAGCATTGACCTGAAAGGAAGTACCAGCGAACACCAAAGGACCCGATATATTATACATCGGAGCGCTGCCGGGGGGGCCGGTGCAAATCGTCGCGTTCAAGGCATAAATATATCCGTTTTCAGTGCATGAAGTATTAGCTGATGACATTGCCCCGGCGAGATTCAAGCCGCCGCTCGTCTGAATCACCACGTTGCCCGCAGATTCAAAAATGTTATAGGTCAGAGCTGCCCTGGCCTGCCCCTGGCTCAGCAATAACACAGCAGATGCGGACAGCAGAGGAATAAAACGCTTGTAATTTTGGACGAGCTGGGGAGCAGATTTACTCATTTTACGAACTTGAAAAACTTGGTGACATGCTCCCGCCCCCCTGCGGCTCTGGCTTTCTGCTCAGGCGGTTTCTCGATTGGCACAATCATGAGGCCCTCGGCTCCCCTGGCAACGCCCCACCCTGCTCTCTGGCTCGGCCCTGGCTGGCTGGATCGGCGCCACCGCGGCAACGGCGCCACCACGGCACCGCCGCCTGGCGCCTGCAGCCTGGAACCAATTTAGATTGCAGCATTAGCCGTGCTGGCCTTGGCCGATCGATCGGCGGACTGGGTGGATCAGGCCCTGCGGGATCTGGAGCAGGCGGAGCAGTCGATGCAGGCCGCCCGGCATGAATGGGCCTGTTTCGCCGCCCATCAGGCGGTGGAGAAGGCGCTGAAGGGGCTGAATCTGGCCCTGGGCCAGCAGGCCTGGGGCCATACCCTCACCCGGCTCTGGGCGGTGCTGCCGCAGCAGGATTGGCAGCCGCCGCCGCCCGAAGGCCTCGAAGACCGGCTGCGGCTGCTG
>JBIPMZ010000001.1:0-40708 GCA_044376165.1 Cyanobium sp. | reverse complement strand
GTCTACGGCGACGTCACCGTCCGCACCCGCCCGGAGAATGCGGTGGGCAAGGGCTCCAACAGCCTGGTGGGGGCTCTCAAGGCCCTGGTGGGTCGCAAGTAGGGATCGCCCCCATCGCCACCGCGTCCCCCCAGCCCCCCTCCGCAGTGCGCTTTTACGCCTATTCCGCCTGCGGAACCTGCCGCAAGGCCCAAACCTGGTTGCAGGCAAGGGGCCTCAGCGTCGAAACGGTGGACATCACCCGCCAGCCCCCCAGCCTCGCCGAGTTGCGGGCCGCCCTCACCCAACTCGGCCGCGGCCGACTGTTCAACACCAGCGGTCAGAGCTATCGCGCCCTCGGTGCCGCGGCGGTGAAGGCCATGGACGATGACCAGGCCCTGGCGGCCCTCGCGGCGGATGGTCGCCTGATCAAGCGTCCGTTTCTCGTCGCGGCCGACGGTCGCATCCTCACGGGCTTCCGCCCCCAGGAGTGGCAGGAGCTGCTGGGAAGCCCTACCCCTCCCCCGGGCTGAGCGCCGGCTCCGGGGCTCGCTCCGGCGTCGCCGTCCCCTCCGGACGCACCATCAGCTGATCCAGCTCCTCGATCAGGCCGCCGATCCCCGCCCGGCTGATCTGGCTCACATAGGTTTGTTTGAATTCCTCCAGGGCCGCGCAGAGCAGCTGCTGGGAGCGTTCGAGCACCGGACCGTTCTCCAGCGCCACCGCCAGCTCCTCCCAAAAGCGATCGATAAATTGCTGCAGCAGCTGCAGCTGCTGGTCATCGCGGCGGCTGAGCCGCTCACCGGTGCCACGGCTCAGATCCAGCAAGCTCTCCACCATCCCGCTGGCCAGCTGGCGGGCCAGACCCTGCTCCATGCGCAGCAACGGTTCCAGCTGCCGCAGCGGCGGGGGAACCACCGTGGTCTGAAGGCTCTGGCCGAGGGCATGGCCCAGCAGCCCTTGCAGTTCCGGCGCCAGACGCGGCGCCACCTGGCCGAGCAGCAGCGGCGCCCAGACGCGCGCCAGCTCCACCAGCTGCCGTTCGTCGTGGTGGATCACGGTTTGATGGCTGCGCAGGGAGCGGATGCGGGCGGGCCAGCGACGGGAGCGAATCAGCCCCTGCAGTCCATCGATCAGCTGCAGGGCGAGCACCTCGAACAGCTCCACCGCCAGCAACGCCACCACAGCGCGGCTGATCACCGCCCGCAGCGGCTCCACGGAGATCAGACCGCTCGACTGCAGCCGCTCCGTGACCGGCACCACCCGCAACCAGCGCCCGAAGGGCAACAGGAGCGGCAGATCGATCCAGCGGCGCAGCAGGGCCTCCCGCCAGCTCAGGCCGGGCAGGCGGCGGCGCAGCCGGTAGGCCCGCAGCAGGATGTCGACGCCAAAGACGCTCTGGAACAGCAGCAGGTCGTAGCGCCAGAAATGATCCGTGAGCCGACCGTTCTCATCGATCGATCGCCAGTAGTTGGTTTCCACCAGGGGCAGCACCTGCTGGGTCCAGAACCGCCGCTCCTCCGGCCAGCTGCGGGGGGCGAGCCAGGCCGGGCTGAGCAGGGTCTGGGCGGCTTCCTTGGCGGAGCCGCGGCGATCGCCGTCGGCCCTCTCCCGCAAACGGTTCTTGATTTTCTCCAGCGTGCCCGAGGCATTGGAGGCGGCAAACGGATCGGTGTCGATCAGCTCCCGGGTCGCAATCACCTGCTCCTGGAGGCGCCGCTGCTGGAGGGCTGTGAGCGGCAGCCCCGGCCGGTGCGTCGCCAGCGTGGCATCCAGTCGCCGGAAGCGGTCCAGCCAGGCCTGGGTGTCGCGATGCGGGGAGATCCCCTTGATCGGATCCACCCACGGGGTGAGGTTGGGCAGGAAGGTGAGCGGCAGCACCAGGGGCACCGACGGGATCGGGTAGAGGTTGCGCTGCAGCCAGAAGGTGCGCAGGGGGATGTAGGTGAGGTCGAAGGCGATCCAGGCGAGGTTGAGCGCCGCCCAGAGCGCCACGAATCGATCCCAATTCCGCCCGATCCGGCTGGCCGACCGAGGCAGGGCCACGTGCCAGCGGGGACGAGTCATCAGACCCTGGGGCGGACGCCTGCCTAATCTGCCTGGCGATGCCTCCCCGCCGCGCGAGTGCCTTGAGATCCCCGGAACCCCACACCCCCTCCGGCCAGGTTGCCGAGGAGAGCCCATGGGCGTTCTGGCGCAGTGTGCTGCTCACCCTGGCGGTGGCCCTCGGAATCCGCCAGTTTTTGCTGGAGGCTCGCTACATCCCCTCCGGCTCGATGCTCCCCGGATTGCAGATCCAAGACCGTCTGCTGGTGGAGAAGGTCAGCTACCGCAACCGCTTGCCCCGGCGGGGGGAGATCGTGGTCTTTCACGCCCCCCACCACTTCGATCCCACCTTGGTCCCCCAAAACCCGGTGGGGCCGCTGGGCTGCCTGCTGGTCAACCTGCCCTTCATCGGCTCCCTGCCGAGCGTCCAGAACCCCGCTTGCGACGCTTACATCAAGCGGGTGGTGGGCCTGCCGGGCGAGCGGGTGGCGGTGGATCCCCGCGGCCGGGTGCGCATCAACAACGTTCCCCTGGCGGAGCCCTACGTGCGCAACTACTGCCCCGCCGATCGGCAGGGCATCGACCGCCAGGGCATCGACCGCTGCCGCAGCCTCGATGTGACCGTACCGGAGCGGCATGTGCTCGTGCTCGGCGACAATCGGGCCAACAGCTGGGATGGCCGCTTCTGGCCGGGCGGTCCGTTCCTGCCCGACCGGGAGATCATCGGCCGGGCCTTCTGGCGCTTCTATCCCTTCAACGCCTTCGGCTCTCTGGCACCGACCACTCCGTCGGCGCGCTGAGGCCGCTGGCCACCACGGCGCCCCGCAGGGGTCCCGACGGCCCGGGGCGATTGGCCGCCCGCGAGGGTCCTCCCTGCCAGTTCCGCTCCGCGCTGGGGTCGAACAGGATCCAGCGGCGGCTGCCCGCCCGCAACGTCTCCGCCTCGAGGCCGAGGTAGGCCGCGGGCCCCCAGCAGAGGCGCTGCCAGAGGCGCTCCCCCCCCCAGCCGCGGCGCTCCACCAATTCCTGCCAGAGCAGGCCCAGGGCGGGGCCATGACCGGCCACGCCAGGCCGGCGCTGATCGAGGGGCAACAGCTGTTCCTCCGCATCGAGGGGCTGGTGGTGAATCGCAACAGCGGGGATCAGCCCCTCGGCCAGGGCCTCGATCAGGGCTTCCCGGTCGGCCGGGCCCCCCAGGGAGGGCACCAGGCGCCAGCCCTCCTCCGCCGGGTCGAGCCGCCCGCTATCCGCCAGCAGGTGCCACCAGCAGACCGTGGCCGGCGGGGGCCGGTCTGAGGCCCGCAGCAGCGCCACCCCCTCGGCGGTGGAGAGGTTCATCAGGCGCAGCGTCGCCCCCCCCATCGACGCCGCTAGGGCCAACAGGCTCTGCAGCGGCAGGGTTTCGCTCAGCACCGGATCCGGGGGCCAGCCCGCCCGCAGCGCCTCCACCCGCTCACGCACGAAACCGCGGGCGGCAAAGGCGCGATCCCGCGGCGCCACCAGAACCGGGGCCGCCCCCATCTCGGCGAGGCAGAGGCCCCGCTCCAGCAGCGCCAGCGGGGGGAGGTTC
This sequence comes from Cyanobium sp., assembly GCA_044376165.1. GTDB lineage: Bacteria > Cyanobacteriota > Cyanobacteriia > PCC-6307 > Cyanobiaceae > Cyanobium. The sequence continues at coordinate 37,113 of JBIPMZ010000001.1, read as the reverse complement.
TCCCCGCAGGCCAGACCCACCGCCCCGGCGGCCAGCTGATCGGCGTGGGGCGCCAGTTCCCCGTCCGCGCCGTCGCGGCTGAAGCTTCCCCAGAGGAGCAGGCGCAGGGGACGGGGCCAGCCCAGCTCCAGGCGCTCGGGGCGATCCCGCCAGCCCGAGGCCCAGGGAAGCAGGGCGACGGTGCCAAATCCGCCGGCGACCGCCGCCGCCGCCAGGCTCGCCAGCGTTTCCGCCCGCCCGAGAACCGGCTCCTCCAGCACGCTGTGGGGATCCACCAGCGGCGGGCCCAACCAGCAGCCCGCGGCGTCGATCGGAGCCGCGGCGGCCAGCTCGCTCGGCGTGGGGGACAGAGTGAGCAGGGCGCCGCTCGCGCCATCCACCAGGACGTCGGCGCAGCGGGGCGGCTGGTCTGGTGCCTCCAGCAGGGTGAGGCCCCGCAACCCCAGGGGCTGCGGGGCCGGTGGCGTCTGGGTGCTGGCCATCGAGGGGGAAGGCGCCGACGGGTTGGGGGGCGGGGCGCCGCTCAGAGGGCGCCGGCGGCGGTGCGATCGAGCACACCACCGCTGAGGTGCTGGGTGAGGTTCAGACAGGCGATCACCGGCCGGTCCAGGGCCCCGTGGGGATAGTCGATCACGGTGACGCCGCCATTGCCTTGCTTCACCATCCAGATATCGGCCGGGCCGAGACCGAGCAGGGCGCAGAGAATGGTTTTGTTGACGGCGTCGTGGGCCACCACCAAGCCGGTCTCCGCAGCGCCGAGGCTCCGGGCAATCCCCTCCCAGCAGGCCAGCGAACGCGTCCAGACGTCTTGGATGGTTTCCCCTGCCGGCATCTGCACCGTGTGGGGCGCCACCTTCCAGGCCGCCAGCAGCTCGGGCCAGGTCTCGGCAATCTCCGGCTCGAGCCGCCCCTCCCACTGACCGTGGGCGATCTCCCTGAGGCCCTCGGTCACGGTGAGTTCGATGCCCGGATGGGACTCCAGGATCACCTCCGCGGTGCGGCGCGGCCGGGCCATCACGCTCGACCAGGCCCGCTGAATCGGCACGTCCGCCAGGAAGCGGCGGGCCTTCTCCGCCTGCTCCAGCCCGTTGTCGTTGAGGGGGATGTCGATCTGTCCCTGAAAACGGCCCTCCCGGTTCCAGTGGGTTTCCCCGTGGCGCACCAGCAGCAGGCGCGGACCGGGACCGATCGGCGGCAGGGGCCGGCCGAGGTGAGCGGTGGTGTTGAGCGATTCGATCTGCACCTCCAGCTCTCCGTCCCCCCGTCGGGTGAGGTTGAGCACCGAGATCGAGGCGTTGTCGACGCGCAGACGCTGGAAGGCCGCGGCGGGGAGCGTGAGCAGGCGCAGCAGCAGGCAGCGCAGGATGGCGTTGTGGGCCACGAGCAGCACTGTGGCGGAGGGGCCGATCGGCTCGAGCCGGTCGCCATGGCGCTGCAAAAGGGCGTCGAGGAAGCGTCCGGCCTGCTCCATCAACTCGGGCACCGGCCGATAGGCGCTGCCGTCGGCGCGCGTCAGCTCCAGCTGTTCGGGGGCCTGGCGCCAGAGCTTCTCCCCCTCCGGATGTCGCTCCCGGAGTTCCTGGAGGCCCAGCCCCGTCCAGGGGGCCAGGTCGATCTCCAGCAGGTCGTCGTCGAGGTGGGCCTCCAGGCCCTGCCCATGGCGATGCAGCAGGGCCTCGGCGGTGTGGCGCGCGCGGCGCAGGGGGGAGCTGTAGGCCGCGGTGAGGGGGATTTCAGCCAGGGCCTCACCGGTGCGGCGGGCCTGCTCCAGCCCCTCCTCGGTGAGGGTGGAGAGATCGTCCCGACCCTGGATGCGGCGTTCGAGGTTGAAGCTGCTCAGCCCGTGGCGGACCAGGACGATGCGGAGGGGCACAGGCGCTGCGCCACAGGATTATCGATACTAAGGGAGCACTCTGGAAGCCCTTGCCCCCCCGTGGCCCCGACGGTGGAACGCCAGAATCGTGCCCTCCCCGATGGCGTGCCTTGGAGGCCTCCGGCAGTGAACTCCCGAAGCGGTCCTCCCAGGGCGAGCCGGGTGGGCCAGGACCCTCCGCCCCGTCCTGGAAGAAGGCCCTGGCCCTGCTGACCCTGCTGTTCAGCAGCTGGCTCTGGCTCGCCGGTCTGCTGGACAGCCTGGAGCAGCCATCGGTGATGGATGCCCTCAGCCTCCGCCAACTGGAGCTGGCCACCCTGGCCGCCGAGGCCCTGCCCGACAACCTGCGGCCTTCCTTGAGCGGCCCCGATCCCCGGGGGGAGTTGGCGGCGGAACTGGAGCGCCAGCTGGACGCCGCCGAGCTGCCGCCACCGGCAACGCAGCGTCTGGAACTCGCCCTGCTGCACCGCGGGGAGCCGGCGGCCCGGGTGGATCCCGGCAAAGCGGAGCAGGAGCTGCGGCAGCTGGTGGAGGCGGTCGACGCGCCGCGGCGGCCCCTGCTCACGGCCCTGCTGGACGGGCGCCGCCGTTCCCCGCGAGAGCAGGCCTTGCTGCTGGAACCCTGGGATCCCTCACCGATGCTTCACCAGCTGAGCTGTGAGCAGCTCGGCGGTCCGCTGAGCACCTGCCCGGCGGCGACCGATTCGCTTCGGCTGCTGTTGATCCTGCTGGCGGTGAGCTTTCTGCCCGTGGTGCTGGTGGGGGCTGGGGTGCTGCTTCTGCTTCGCCAGATCTGGCTAAAGCTCAAGGGTCGCGCGCCGTTGCCGCCGCCGCTGCGGGGCCCGCCCCTTTCCGCGGTCGATGTCACCCTGCTGATCGCAGGGGGCTTCGTGATCCTCGGACAGCTGGTGCCGGAGCTGGTGCGGCTGCCCCTGGAGCCGGCGATCCAGGCCCTGGGGGTGTCCCCGGCCCTGGCCCAGGGATTGCAAGTGCCCCTCTTGTACTTGGGGCTGATGGCGGCGCCGCTGCTGATCCTGGCCTGGATGCTGCCCTCGGCGGTGGCGCCTCCCGCGGGGGGCTGGCTGCAGTGGCACCTGCGGCCGCCGGGCTCGGCGATCGGCCAGGCCCTGAACACCGTGTTGATGGTGCTGCCGCTCGTGGCCCTCAGCGGCTGGCTCGTCGAGCGCCTCTGGGGGGATCCGGGGGGCAGCAATCCCCTGCTCGACCTGGTCTTGACCAGTGCCGATCCCCGCGCCCTGGCCTGCTTCGGCCTGACGGCGATCGTGCTGGCGCCCCTGTTCGAGGAAACCCTTTTCCGCGGCGTGCTGCTGCCGGTGGTGGGCCGGCACTGGGGGGGGGGCGGGGCTGTGCTGATCAGTTCGGCCGTGTTTGCGGCCGCCCACCTCAGCCTGGGCGAGCTCCTGCCACTTTTTGTTCTGGCCCTCGGCCTGGGCTGGCTGCGCTGGCAGAGCGGCCGGCTGTTTCCCTGCGTGCTGATGCATGCCCTCTGGAATGGACTGACCCTGTTCAACCTGCTGCTGCTGGCGCAGTGAGCCCGCCCGAGCGGTGCCGGGCGCCCGCCGGGAAGGGAGGGCGCTTGCTGTCGCCCCCGATGGGTGGTTCACTTGCGCAGCACTCCCCCAGGTCCCTTGGTCGCCTCCTTTCTCCAGGACGCCCCGCGACGCGCGCCCGTTGCGCCCCGTTCCGGAGCGGCCCGTTCCCCGCGGCGTCGACAGGCCCGTACCGAAGGACTCCGGCTGCTGCAGGGCTCCCTGTCCGCCAAACCGGTTGAGCGTCAGGCCCCCTGGTTGGCCGGTCTCCATCGCCTCGCCACCGGAACCCTCCTGGGGCTGGGGGTTTCGATGCTCGGCTTGAGTGCCCTCACCCTGCACTGGCAGAACCGCTGGGCCAGCGACTATCTCGAACTCGAAGCGACCAAGTCTCTGGAACACCGCCTGCAGGAATCGGCTGCCGTTCTGGAGCAGCACCACATCAACGCAGTGCGGCGCCCGGGTCAGCTCGTCCCCACCAGCAGTGAGAAGTTGATCCATCTTTCCGAGCCCCAGGCGGCCGCCCCTCCCGCGCGCCCGCCGCTCCTGGCCGGCCTTCAGTTGCGGCGCATCCCCGCAGGCTTCTGAGCCCATGGACGGCTCCTCCACCCGTCATCATCCCCCCGGCGGAGCTGGTCGCGCCGCGGCGCGCGCCCCCGCTGCCCGCCCCGCCGGCAAGGGCCAGGCGCGACGCCATCGGGGCCCCCAAATTCAGCCCCTCCCCGCCGGCCGGATGGTCGCGGTGTTCACCTTGCTCTGCTTGGCCCTGGGGGGGCTGGCCGGGCGGCTCGCCTGGCTCCAGCTGGTCAAAGGCGAGGAGCTGCAGGCTCGCGCCCGCGCCTTTCAGACCCATGCGGTAACCCCGCTGGGCAAACGGCGCACCATCGTCGACCGCCAAGGCACCCTCGTCGCCCTCGATGAGGAGCGCTTCACCCTTTGGGCCCATCCGCGCTATTTCAATTTCCTGGGGGATGATCCGCAGCGGCTGCGCCGTCCCGATGAGGTGGCCCTTCGGCTGGCTTCCGTCTTGGCCCGTCCCCGCCAGGAGCTGCTGAGTGCCATGGGCCGCCGCCGCAGCGGCGTGAGGCTGGCCACCAACCTCGACTCCGAGACCGCCCAGCGGCTGCGGGATCTCAAGATCAGCGGCCTCGACCTGGAGGCCTACCCGCAGCGGATCTACCCCCAGGGTGCCCTCTTCGCCAACGTGGTGGGCTTCCTCAACCTGGAGCGGGTGCCCCAGGCGGGGTTGGAGCAGAGCCGCGACCGCGATCTCCAGCGCCACGAGACCCCCTTCCGCATGCGCCGCGGTGCCGATGGCACCCCCTTGCCGGATGGGATCCGCGCCGGCTCCCTCTACGGCGACGACCTGCGTCTGCAGCTCACCCTGGACGCGCGCCTGCAACAGGTGGCCCAGGCTGCCTTGGCCAAGCAGGTGAAGCAGTGGCGGGCCAAGCGGGGCGCGGCCCTGGTGATGGACGCCCGCACGGGGGAGATGCTGGCCTTGGCCTCGACCCCCAGCTACGACCCGAACCGCTTCTGGGCCTACAACCCGGGCCTATTCCGCGAATGGTCCGTGCAGGATCTCTACGAGCCGGGTTCCACCTTCAAGCCGATCAACCTGGCCCTGGCCCTGCAGGAGAAGGTGATCCAGCCGAATGGCACCGCCAACGACGTGGGCCAGCTCACGATCGGGGGTTGGCCCATCTTCAACGCCGACCGCAGGGCCAACGGGGTCATCGACTTCGCCACGGTGCTCCAGGTTTCGAGCAACGTGGCCATGGTGGAGACCATGTCGCGCTTGAAGCGGGACCGCTTCTGGAACTGGCTGCACATTCTGGGCATCGACGAGGTGCCGGACACCGATCTGCCGGGGGCGGTGGCGGGGCAGCTCAAGACCCGCAGCGAGTTCATCAGCGGCGCGATCGAGCCGGCCACCGCCGCCTTCGGCCAGGGCTTCTCCCTCACGCCGCTGAAGCTGGTGCAACTCCACGCCATGCTCGCCAACGGCGGCCGTCTGGTCAGCCCCCACATCACCCGCGGCCTGCGCTCCGGCGATGCCCTGGCCAGCTCCAGCCCTGCTCGGGGGGTGCCGTTGCTCGATCCGAAGGTCACCCGGATCGTCCTCGGCTGGCTGGAGACCGTGGTGCAGAAGGGGAGCGGCAAGGGCTTGCAGATCCCCGGCTACCGGCTGGGCGGCAAGACCGGCACCGCCCAGAAAGCCCGCAACGGCATCTACATCCCCGGAGCCCGCATCTGCAGCTTCGTGGCCGTGCTGCCGATCGAGGATCCCCGCTATGTGGTGCTGGTGGTGGTCGATGAGCCCCAGGGGGGCAATGCCTACGGCTCCACCGTGGCGGTCCCGGTCGCCCGCCAGATCATCGAAGCTCTGTTGGTGATCGAGAAGATCCCCCCGAGCCTTCCGGTCCCCCCCGCGGGGAGAGCCAGGCCTGCCGCCTGAGGCTGTGCTCATTTGCGCAACCAGCCCCCGGGTCGGAGTGCAGCCCCCTCCCCCTGGCTAGCGTGAGGAAAGAGACCGCCTTTCTCCCTCTCCGCGACCGCTCCACCCGCGATGGCCAACCTGCTCGACCAACTTGCCGCCATGACCGTGGTGGTTGCGGATACCGGTGATATTGACGCCATCCGGCAGTTCACCCCTCGGGACGCCACCACCAATCCCTCCCTGATCCTGGCTGCCGCCCAGATCCCCACCTACCAGGAGCTGATCGACCGCTCCCTCCATGAATCCCGCGCGCTCTTGGGGGGCGAAGCCGGGGCCGACGAGGTGGTGAGCGAGGCGATTGATGAGATCAGCGTGATCTTCGGGCGGGAAATCCTCAAGATCGTCCCCGGCCGGGTGTCCACCGAGGTCGATGCCCGTCTCAGCTACGACACGGAGGCCACGATCGCCAAGGCCCGCAAACTCATCGGCCTGTACGCCGCCGCTGGCATCGGCAAGGAGCGTGTGCTGATCAAGATCGCTTCCACCTGGGAGGGCATCCGGGCCGCGGAGCAGCTGGAGCGGGAGGGCATCCACTGCAACCTCACCCTTCTGTTTGGCTTCGCCCAAGCGGTGGCCTGCGCCGAGGCCGGCGCCACCTTGATCTCCCCCTTTGTGGGGCGCATTCTCGATTGGTACAAAAAGAGCACCGGCCGTGAGAGCTACCCCGCTACCGAGGACCCCGGCGTGGTTTCCGTGACGAAGATCTTCAATTACTTCAAAACCTATGGCTACAAAACCGAGGTGATGGGGGCCAGCTTCCGCAACGTCGAGGAGATCCTCGAGCTCGCCGGCTGCGATCTGCTCACCATCTCGCCCGCGCTGATGGACGAACTGCGCAACAGCGACGGGGAGCTGCAACGGCGCCTCAACCCCTTCGACCCTGCCCCCACCCAGGAGCAGATCCACATCGACAAGCCCCGCTTCGCCGCGATGATGGCAGCGGACCCCATGGCCAGTGAGAAGCTCGACGAGGGGATTCGCGGCTTCAGCAAAGCGATCGAAACCCTCGAGGCCCAGCTCGCCCACCGCCTGGCGGAATTGGAGGGAGGTGCGGCCTTCACCCATGCGGTGCACGAGATCTTTTTGCTCAACGACCTCGACGGCGACGGCTGCATCACCCGCGAGGAGTGGCTGGGTAGCGATGCCGTCTTTGATGCCCTCGACACCGACAAGGACGGCCGCCTGGCCCCGGAAGATGTGCGTGGGGGCCTGGGGGCCCCCCTGGCGATCCGTCGCTAGCCCCCGCGCCGGCCTCTCCCTCCCCGCCCCTTTCCGCCATGAACGCTCTCGAAACCATGCGCGCCCTGGCCAGCAAGGGGGAGGTGATCGACGTGGAGCCCGACAGCGTGATCTTCCGAGCCGGCGAACCGGGCGATTGCATGTTCGGCCTGCTCACCGGCACGGTGGAGCTCAACTGGAACGATGGCCGCAACCATGAAATCCTCCAGGCCGGCGAGGTGTTCGGCGCCGGGGCCCTGGTCACCCAGGACCACCGCCGCTACGGCAATGCCCGTGCCCTCACCCCCTGCCGGCTGCTGGTGATGAACCGGGAGAAGTTTCTGTTTGCGGTGCAGGAAGCGCCGATGTTCGCGATCGAGCTGTTGGCCTCGATCGACCAGCGCCTGCGCGACCTCAAGGACTGCACCCGCAGCTGAAGCCTGGCAGCGGAAGCCCAGCGCCCCACAGATACCCTTCGCCTCAGCCGCGCTGGAACAGGAGGCGCCGGATCACCCGCTGGGCAATGTCGCCATAGCCCATCTCGCCCGAGAGGATCTGGGCGATGCGCTGGGGTGCCGTGGGCCTCTTGATGCCGATCTGATAGCCCACCTTGGGCACCCGGTAGAACACCTGGGCGATGCGACGCCCCCAGGCCATCGAATCCCCCCAGTCGCTGCGCATTCGCTGGCTGTACCCCTCCAGGGCACGCCCGTCCCCCCCCAGCCAGCCGTCGAGGGCTTCCGCCGCGCGGCAGCCGCTCATCAGCGAGGGCCGCAGCCCCTCCGCCAGGAAGGGATCGCAAAGGGAGGCGGCATCCCCCACCACCGCGAGGCCGGGGCCGTGCAGGGGGTGGTGCCCGTCCCACACCCGCAGCCGTCCATGCACCCGCTGCCCGGCCTCCGCGGGCACGCCGAGGGTGGGGAGCAGCCGGGCCAGCACCGCCTCACTGTCGGCCTCCTGCTGGCCGATGAAGGTGCCGACCCCGATGCTGTACCCCCCCCGACGGGGGAAGGCCCAGCAGAAGCCGTGGTGCACCAGACCGAATTCAAAGCGGGCGGTGCCAGGCTCCGCCACCTCGGCCTCCACCTCCACCGAAACGGTGGCCGCATGGCGGGGTCGGGGGGGGCCCAGCCCCGCGGCGGCGGCGAAGGGGGAGGCGGAGCCGTCGGCGATCACCACCGCCTGGCTGCGCAGCCTCTCCCCACCGGTCAGACCCACCTGCCACAGGCCGTCCTCCCCCCGCGCAAGGGCCTCCACCCGCTGGCCGCGCCGCAGCTCCGCCCCCGCCTCCACCGCCCGCTCCGCCAGGAAGGCATCGAGCACCGAGCGGCGGCTGATCCAGAACGGGGCATCGCCAGGCAGCTCCGCCGTGACCGGATCCTCGAGGCACCAGGTGAATCGCACCCGTTCGATCACCTGATCCACAGCGGGCGAGAGGTCGAAGGGGAACCAGCGCTGCACCGAGGCGGCCATGCCGCCGCCGCAGGGCTTGCCCTGCCCCGCGGCGCGGGCTTCGAGCAGCAGCACCCGACGGCCCCGGGCGGCCAGATGGAAGGCGGCCGCGGCCCCGGCGGGGCCGGCCCCGATGAGGATCACCTCAGCGTCGATCAAGCGGCTTGCCTCATACCTTGAGGATGTCGGCTTCCTTGGCGGCCAGCAGCTTCTCCAGTTCGGCGATGAAGCGGTCGGTGAGCTTCTGCACCCCCTCCTGCTCGTCGCGGCTCTGATCTTCGGAGAGCTCGCCCTCCTTCTCCTGCTTCTTGATGCGATCGATGCCGTCGCGGCGGAGGTTGCGCAGGGCCACCTTGCCCTCCTCGGCGTACTTGGCGGCCAGTTTGCAGAGGTCTTTGCGGCGGTCTTCGGTGAGCGGCGGAATGTTGATGCGGATCATGCGGCCGTCGTTGTTGGGCGTCAGGCCCAGATCGCTCAGGCGGATCGCCTTCTCGATCAGATGGAGGGAACCGGCGTCGAAGGGCTGGATCTGGAGGGTTTGGGAATCGGGGGTGGAAATGGTGGCGAGGGATTTCAGCGGCGTCTCGGCGCCGTAATACTCCACCGTGATCTTGTCCAGCAGGGAGGCATTGGCCCGGCCGGTGCGGATCGTGTTGAAGGTGCGCTGGGTGGCTTCCACCGACTTGCGCATGCTGGCTTCCAGGTCCATGGCGGGGGGAGGGCAGGGGGCTTGGGGGGCGGGGAGTGGAATGCGGCTCAGCGGTTCGGCACGATGCTCGTGCCGATCGATTCGCCGGCGACGGCCCGGCGGATGTTGCCGGCGGCGAAGACGTCGAACACCACGATCGGAATCGCGTTGTCCTTGCAGAGGGCGATGGCGGTGCTGTCCATCACGGCGAGCTCACTGCTGAGCACGTCGAGGAAGGTGAGGCTCTCGTAGCGCACCGCGTCGGGGAAGCGGGCCGGGTCCTTGTCGTAGACCCCATCCACCTTGGTGGCCTTGAACACCACATCGGCCCCGATCTCCGCGGCGCGCAGGGCCGCGGTGGTGTCGGTGGTGAAGAAGGGGTTGCCCGTGCCGGCGGCGAAGATCACCACCCGCCCCTTTTCCATGTGGCGGATGGCGCGGCGGCGGATGTAGGGCTCGGCGACCTCCTGCATCGAGATGGCGCTCTGCACCCGCGTGGGGATGCCCACGCGCTCCAGACCGTCCTGGAGGGTGATGGCGTTCATCACCGTGGCCAGCATGCCCACGTAGTCGGCGGTGGCGCGGTCCATCCCCGCCGCCGAGCCCTTGAGGCCTCGGAAGATGTTGCCGCCTCCCACAACGATCGCCAGCTGGGTGCCGTCAGCCACCACCTCGGCCACATCCCGGGCGATCGACTGAACGATGGCCGGGTCGATGCCGTAGCCCTGGCCCCCCATCAGAGCCTCGCCGCTGAGCTTCAAAAGGACGCGCCGATATGCCATGGTCTGCGCCGTCCCGCTCGCCTGCCTGGGTCGGCCGCACAGTAGCAAGGGGCTTCTCAGTACTCGATCCCCGCCTGCGCCCGCACCCCCTGCTCCCGGAAGGGATGCCGGACCTGGCGCATCTCCGTCACCAGGTCGGCCCGCTCCAGGAGGGCCGCTGGCGCCCCCCGGCCGGTGAGGGCCACATGGGTCAGGGGCGGACGTCGATCCAGCCCCTCCAGCACCTGGTCGAGGTCGAGGTAGCCCAGCTTCAGGGCCACGTTCACCTCATCGAGCACCACCAGCCGGCAGCCGGGGTCCTCCAGGTAAGTCAAGGAGCGCCCCCAGGCGGCCTGCACCCCCTGCCGGTCCCGTTCCCGATCCTGGGTCTCCCAGGTGAAGCCCTCCCCCAGGGCATGCCAGTGGAGGGCCTCGCCGAACAGGGCGAGCGCCTTCGCCTCGCCGGGCTGCCAGCCCCCCTTGATGAACTGCAGAACCGCCACCCGCTCCCCATGACCGAGGGTGCGCAGCACCAGGCCGAGGGCTGCGGTCGTCTTGCCCTTGCCATCGCCGGTGAACACCAGCACCAGACCCTTCTCCAGGTTGCGCTCCCCCACCCGCTGGCGCTGCACCTCGCGCCGGCGCTCCATGCGCCGGCGGTAGGCCTCCGCATCCCGCTCCGGGGCCAGGGAGCCGCCGGGACCGAGCTCCTCCGCCGCGCGGTCGAGGGGGTGGGAATCGCTCATGGCTCTGGCGTCGCGGAGGCCCTCACTCTGGCGGGGATCAGGCCGCCTGCCGGCGGGCCAGGGCGGTGTCGACCGCCTGCTGCTGGTCCCGGCGCGTGATCCAGTGGTGATACGTGCGGGTGTGAATGGCGACCGAGTGGCCCATCATCCGCGCCGCCACCGTGTCGGGCAGGCCGATGTGGATGGTGCGCACCGCCCAGGCGTGGCGGAGGTCGTAGGGGGTGATCGGCAGGTCGTAGCGGCGGAATTGCTCGGCCACCCGCCGGCCCGCCTGGCGCAGGGTCGTGCGGCGCAGGTCGGTGCGCACCGGCGGAAGGGCATCGGGATCGACCCCCAGCTGCTCCAGGCCGAAGTGCTCCACCCATTCCGGTTGAAAGGGCCAGACCTGGTGCTCCCCGGTCTTGGTGCCGGGCAGCACGCGGATCACCCGGTCGCCGCCGGGAGCCAGGGCGGAGAGATCGCAAAAGAACACCTCGTGATTGCGCAACCCGTAGGTGGCCATCAGCCCGTAGGCCAGCCGCCAGCCGGCGCTGGGGATGCGCTCCACCAGGGAGAGGATCTGGGGGTCGCTGGGAAGCCGGCGGAAGCGGGCGGCATGGAGGCCGTAGCCGCCGGCGCGCTCGCTCCAATCCTCCGGCAACGCCAGGCCGTGGTGGCGGGCCAGGGCGGCGAGGGCGACACCGCAGCGCTGACGCGCGCTGGAGGCCGGCTCGAAGCTCTCCAGCACCGCCTCCAGCAGGGGGGCGGAGAGCGCCGAGTCGCCGCGGCCGGTGGCCGCGTGGCGCAGCAGGCGGCGCAGGTAGGGGCCGTAGGCGCCGCTCCAGGTGGAGCGACTGCCCGCCGGTTGGCGCCGCCGCCGCGGATCGGAGCGGAAGGCCCGGGCGAAGTCTTCGACCTGTTGCTCCAGGGTGGAGAGGGCCTCCGCCGGGGGGGCCGGGCGGGTCGCGGTGGTCGGGGCCACCCCACCGCGCCGCTGCCACCGATCCCAGGCGAAGCGCCCCTCCGCCAGCTCCCGCCGCACCGCCTCCAGGCGGAGCAGGGCCTCGGCGAGGCCGGCCGGGCAGGCGGACAGGCCCAGGCTGATCCGTTGCACCCGCAGGCCGGCGCCCCCGTCCCGGGCGGGCAGGGGACCCCGCAGATTCAGCCGTGCGCCCCGCCTCTCCAGCCGCAGGGCGCAGCCTTCCTCCGCGAGGCGCGCGTTCTGCTGCGCCAGGGCGGCGGCAATCCCCGCCGCCGGGGGGGAATCCCCCGCCACAGGCACGGCGAGCTCTGGGGCGGTAGCCGCAGAGGAAGCCGAAAAGAGAGCGGGGGAGGAGGGCAAAGGGGGCGGGGGGAGGGGAATTCCGGGGAGAGGCACCCCCGGGCACGCCGGACGTTATCCATCCCGGCGGCCCGGCGCCAGCGGCTGTGCTCCGCGGGCCGGAGCCTCGCGTTACGCTCAGCCCACACCGAACGTCCCGGGGAAGGGCATGACCAGAGTCGGCGTCCTGCTGCTGAACCTGGGCGGCCCCGAACGGATTGAGGATGTGGGGCCCTTTCTCTACAACCTCTTCTCCGACCCGGAGATCATTCGACTGCCCACCCCGGCGCTCCAGAAACCTCTGGCCTGGTTGATCAGCACCCTGCGCAGCAGCAAGTCCCGGGAGGCCTACCGCTCGATCGGGGGCGGCTCGCCGCTGCGTCGCATCACCGAGCACCAGGCCCGCGCGCTGCAGAGCGCTCTGCGCCAGCGCGGCGTGGAGGCCACCACCTACGTAGCGATGCGCTATTGGCACCCCTTCACCGAATCCGCCGTGGCGGACATCAAGGCGGATGGCATCGATGAGGTGGTGGTGCTTCCGCTCTATCCCCACTTCTCGATCAGCACGAGCGGCTCCAGCTTCCGGGAACTGCAGCGGCTGCGACAGAGCGACCCCGCTTTCCGCCAGCTGCCGATCCGCTGCATCCGCAGCTGGTACGACCATCCCGGCTACATCGACGCCATGGCCGGGCTGATTGCCCGACAGATCCAGGCCTGCGACGACCCCGCCGCCGCGCATGTCTTCTTCAGTGCCCACGGCGTGCCGAAGAGCTACGTGGAGGAGGCCGGCGATCCCTATCAGAAGGAGATCGAGGACTGCACCGCCCTGATCATGCGACGGCTCGAGGCGCAGCTGGGCCACACCAACCCCCACACCCTCGCCTATCAGAGTCGGGTGGGCCCGGTGGAATGGCTCAAGCCCTACACCGAGGACGCCTTGCAAGAACTGGGGCAGGCAGGCACCCGCGATCTGGTGGTGGTACCGATCAGCTTCGTGAGCGAGCACATCGAGACCCTCGAGGAGATCGATATCGAATACCGCGAGCTGGCCACCGAGGCTGGCGTGGTCAACTTCCGCCGCGTGCCAGCGCTCGACACCGATCCCACCTTCGTCCGCGGCCTGGCCGACCTGGTGCAGGAGGCGCTGGCGGGGCCGGAGGTGAACCTCGACCAGGCGGCGCGCCTGTCCACCCAGGTGAAGCTCTATCCCCAGGACAAATGGGCCTGGGGATGGAACAACAGCTCCGAGATCTGGAACGGACGCTTGGCGATGGTGGGATTCTCAGCGTTTCTGCTGGAGCTGATCAGCGGTCGCGGTCCCCTGCATGCGATCGGGTTGCTCTAGGCCCGGGCGCTCGCGGCGCCGGCCCCTGCCGGGCGCCCTGCCGAAGCGGCCCGGCGCTCGGCTCGCCGCCCTGCTGCTCCTGGGGGTGGCCTCCCTGGCGGCCGCCGACGCCGGGGGGAGGCCCTCGGCGGCTCAGGGGCGCAGCGCCTGGCTGCGCGGGGTGTTTCCGGTGGCCAGCTTCGCCGGTTACACCAGCCCGTACGGCATGCGCACCCATCCGCTCGGCGGGGATCGCCGCCAGCACTACGGGGTGGACATCGCCGGGCCCCTGGGTTCGCCGGTGCGCAGCTGGTGGAGCGGCACGGTGAGCGAGGTGATCCGCGATGGCGGCTGCGGCAACGGCCTGACGATCCGCTCCGGCGACTACGAGCACATCTACTGTCACCTGGCGGGGAGCACGGGCCCGGGGTGGTATCGCAGCGGCCCGGTGCTGCTGCGGGTCGGCCAGCGGGTGCGGGCGGGCCAGGGGATCGGCCACATCGGCATGAGCGGTAGCACCACAGGCCCCCACCTGCACTGGGGCATGCGCTATCGCGGTGCCTGGCTGGATCCGGCCCGGGTGTTGCGGGCGATGGCCGCCAGCCGCCTCGGCCTGGCGACAGGAAGCCGTAGGCCCCCTAAGGTTGGGGTGTTGCGTTGACTCGCCACTTGCCGTGACGCTCACGCCCCTGACCCCGGCCGAACAGCACCTCGCTCCGAGCGAGCCCCCGTTGCCCCATCCCTCAGGAGCGGAGGGCCTCCCTCCCCAGCGGGTGAGCGGCGGCTATGCGCTGATGGATTCGTTGCGCCGCCACGGCGTTCGTCACATTTTCGGGTATCCGGGCGGGGCGATCCTGCCCATCTACGACGAACTGCACAAGGCGGAAGCCCGCGACTGGCTGCACCACATCCTGGTTCGCCACGAACAGGGGGGCACCCACGCGGCCGATGCCTACGCCCGGGCCACCGGCCAGGTGGGTGTGTGTTTCGGAACCTCCGGCCCCGGGGCCACCAACCTGGTCACCGGCATCGCCACCGCCCACATGGATTCGGTGCCGATGGTGGTGATCACCGGCCAGGTGCCCCGGGCGGCGATTGGCACCGACGCCTTTCAGGAAACGGATATCTTCGGCATCACCCTGCCGATCGTGAAGCACTCCTGGGTGGTGCGCGATCCCCGCGACATCGCGCGCATCGTGGCCGAAGCCTTCCTGATCGCCGCCAGCGGCCGCCCCGGCCCGGTGCTGATCGACATCCCCAAGGATGTGGGCGCCGAGATGTTCGACTACGTGCCGGCGCCACCCGGCAGCTCGATCCCCTCTGGCTTCCGCTCCACCCCCAAGCCCGAGGCGGGCGCCATCGCCGCCGCCCTCGACCTGATTCGCCAGGCCCGTCGCCCCCTCCTGTATGTGGGCGGCGGCGCGATCAGCTCCGGCGCCCACCAGCAGGTGCAGGCCCTGGCGGAGCGTTTCCGGTTGCCGGTCACCACCACCTTGATGGGCAAGGGGGCCTTCGATGAGCACCACCCCCTCTCGGTGGGCATGCTCGGCATGCACGGCACCGCCTACGCCAATTTCGCCGTCACCGAATGCGATCTGCTGATCGCCTGCGGCGCCCGTTTCGACGATCGGGTCACCGGCCGCCTGGATAGCTTCGCCCCCCGGGCCCAGGTGATCCACATCGACATCGACGCGGCCGAAGTGGGCAAAAACCGGGTGCCGGAGGTGCCGGTGGTGGCGGATGTTAAGGCCGCGCTCAGCGCCCTGTTAGCCGCCTCGGTCGACGATCGCAGCAGCGGCTGCACCGATGCCTGGCTGGAGCGCATCGACAGCTGGAAACGCCACTATCCCCTGGTGGTGCCCTCCCCCCCCGGGGAGATCGCCCCCCAGGAGGTGCTGGTCGCCCTGAGGGAGTTGGCGCCCGACGCCTACTACACCACCGATGTGGGCCAGCACCAGATGTGGGCCGCTCAATTCCTGCGCAACAAACCGCGCCACTGGATCAGCAGTGCCGGCCTGGGGACCATGGGCTACGGCATGCCCGCCGCCCTGGGGGTGCAGGTCGCCTTCCCCGGGGAACAGGTGATCTGTGTGGCCGGCGACGCCAGCATCTTGATGAACATCCAGGAGCTCGGCACCCTCTCGCAGTATCAGCTGCCGGTGAAGGTGGTGGTGATCAACAACGGCTGGCAGGGAATGGTGCGCCAGTGGCAGGAGAGCTTCTACGAGGAGCGCTACTCCGCCTCCGAGATGGTGGGCGGCATGCCGGATTTCCCGGCTTTGGCCAAAGCCTTCGGCCTCCTGGGCACGCGGATCACCGAGCGGGCCAGCCTGCGGCAGCAACTCAGCGAGGCGCTGCTCCACCCCGGCCCGGCCTTCATCGATGTGGTGGTGCGACGCAACGAAAATTGCTACCCGATGGTGCCGCCCGGGGCCAGCAACGCCCAGATGGTGGGCCTGCCCAGCCATCCGGAGCTGGCGATCGACACCATCCGCCATTGCAAGGCCTGCGGGGCCACCACCGCCAGCGCCCATCTGTTCTGCCCCAGCTGCGGCACGAAGCTCTGAACGCCCCTCCCCTGCCCCACCGGCGCTGTTTCCCGGGGCTCCCCCCGGGGCGCTCCTGGGTGGCGGCCCTGCTCCTGCCGCTTTGGTTGGGGCTGGCTCCACTCCTGGGTTTGGCGATGGCAGGGGCCGGGTTCGCGGCGCCGGCGGCCGCCGCCGAGGTGTTGCAGGTCACCGGTCCCGATCGGCTGTTGATCGGGGATCGCAACCGCACCACGGCGGTACGGCTGGGTTGTGTGGCCGTGGAACCCCAGCGGGCCGGGGAAGCCACGGCGCTGCTGCGCCAGCTGTTGCCCCGCCGCCGCCGGGTCAACCTGCGGCCGATGGGGGTGCGGGATGGGGAGCTGCTGGCTCGCATCCAGCCGATCGAACCCGAAGGCGACGACCTAGCGGAGGCTCTGGTGGCCGCAGGCCTCGCCCAGCCGATCCCCTGTGCGTAACCTTCTGCGCCTGTTCCCCTCCCCGCCATGAGCCTCAACCGCGCCGCCAAGGGCATCGTGCTGGTGCCCAGCCTGCTGCTGGGGGGCGCTTTTTTCGCGGCCGCCACCTGGGCGGGTGACGGTCCGGCGGCGGCGAACCGCCCCCTGGCCCTCGCCCTGGGCGGTGTGCTGATGGCGGTGGGCCTGCTCGCCCAGCTCCTGCCGGAGACCCTGCCCGGTTCAGAGGGAAACGAGGACTAACGCCTGCTGGTCGTTTCCCGCCGGCAGCGTCAGAGTTGGGGCTGAGCGAGGCAGGGCGAGGATGGGCGAGGCGGTCTTGGCGGGGGGGACGGCCACCGCGTTGGTGTTGCCCTTCGAGCGCGTGGGGATCGCCGCGATCCCCCAGGTGGGCGGCAAGAACGCCTCCCTGGGGGAGATGATCCGCGAGCTCACTTCCCTGGGGGTGCGGGTGCCGCCGGGCTTCGCCACCACCGCGGCGGCCTGGCGACGGCTGCTGGCGGCCAACGGCCTGGAGGAGCGTTTGGGCGCCCTGCTCGACGGGCTCGACGTGGACGACCTGTCGGCCCTGCAGGCGGCGGGGGCGGAGGCCCGCGCCCTGGTGCTCGCGGCTGAATTGCCAGCGGATCTGGTGGCGGAGGTGCTCTCCGCCTACCGGGCGATGGGCACCGCGGCGGGCCCGGCGGCGGTGGCCGTGCGCTCCAGCGCCACCGCGGAAGATCTCCCCACCGCCAGCTTCGCGGGCCAGCAGGAGACCTTCCTGAATGTCTGCGGCGAGGCGGCCCTCCTCGCCGCCTGTCGCCGCTGCTTTGCGTCGTTGTTCACCGACCGGGCGATCTCCTATCGCCAGCTCAACGGATTCAGCCACCGTGCCGTGGCCCTCTCGATCGGCGTGCAGCGGATGGTGCGCGCCGATCGGGCCAGTTCCGGGGTGATGTTCAGCATCGACACCGAGACCGGCTTCCGCGAAACGGTGCTGATCACCGCCGCCTGGGGGCTGGGGGAGAACGTGGTGCAGGGAGCGGTGACGCCGGATGAGTGGCTGGTGTTCAAGCCCACCCTCGCCACGGGTCACCGGCCGATCCTCAGCCGGCGACTGGGCAGCAAGGCGATTCGCATGGTCCTGGCCGCGCCGGGCACGGGCGGCGAGGGGCCGGCGGTGCGCAACGAAACGGTGCCCCTCGAGCAGCAGCGCCAGTGGGCTCTCACGGAGGAGGAGGTGCTCACCCTGGCCCGTTGGGCGGTGACGATTGAGGGGCACTACACGGCCTTGCGGGGGGTGTTCTCCCCGATGGACATCGAATGGGCCAAGGACGGCCTCAGCGGGGAGCTGTTCATCCTTCAAGCCCGGCCGGAAACGGTCCAGAGCCAGCGGGGTGGGGCGGTGCTGCGCCAGTGGCACCTGGAGCCCCACGGGGTGGTGCCGATCCTCAGCGGTCGGGCCATCGGCGACGGGGTGAGCAGCGGCCGGGCGCGGCGGATCAGCAGCCCGAAGGAGATCGGCCGCTTCCAGGACGGCGACCTGCTGGTGACCGTGCGCACCGACCCCGACTGGGAACCGATCCTCAAAAAGGCCCGGGGGGTGGTGACCGACCAGGGCGGTCGCACCTGCCACGCCGCGATCATCGCCCGTGAGATGGGAATCACGGCGATCGTGGGCACCGGCGAGGCCACCCGCAAGCTCGCCGATGGCCAGCTGATCACCCTCTCCTGCTGCGAGGGGGAGGCGGGGTACGTCTACCCGGGCGCCCTGCCCTTTCACCTGGAGGAGCGCGATCTAGGGGAGTTGCCGCCCACCCGCACGCGCATCCTGATGAACGTGGGCAACCCGCAGGAGGCCTTCCAGCAGGCGGCGATCCCCTGCGATGGGGTGGGATTGGCCCGTCTGGAATTCATCATCGCCAACCACATCCGCGTTCATCCCCTGGCGCTGCTGGAGCCCGAGCGGGTGAAGGATCCCGCCGAACGGGAGGCGATCGCGGCCCTGATCCGCGGCTACGACCAACCGGCCGACTACTACGTGGATCTGCTGGCCCAGGGGATGGCGCGCATCGCCGCCGCCTTCCACCCCCGGCCGGTGATCCTGCGCTTCTCCGACTTCAAAAGCAACGAGTACGCGCGGCTGCTGGGCGGCGAGGCCTTTGAGCCGAAGGAGGAAAACCCGATGCTCGGCTGGCGGGGGGCGTCCCGCTACTCCGCCGCCGCCTTCCGCGAGGCTTTTGCCCTGGAATGCCGGGCGTTGCGCCGGGTGCGCGAAGGGATGGGGCTCACCAACGTGATTCCGATGGTGCCCTTCTGCCGCACGCCGGAGGAGGGGGATCGGGTGCTGGCGGAGATGGCACGCCACGGGCTGCGGCGCGGGCAGAACGGGCTTCAGGTGTATGTGATGTGCGAGCTCCCCAGCAATGTGATCGGGGCGGCGGCCTTTGCCGAACGCTTCGATGGCTTCTCGATCGGCTCCAACGATCTCACCCAGCTCACCCTCGGCTTGGATCGGGATTCGGCCCTGGTGGCGGAGCTATTCGATGAACGGCACGAGACGGTGAAGGCGATGATCCGCCTGGCCATCCAAACGGCCAAGGCCTGCGGTCGGCCGATCGGCCTCTGCGGCCAGGCCCCGAGCGATTACCCCGAATTCGCCCGCTTCCTGGTGGAGGAGGGAATCGACTCGATCAGCCTCAACCCCGATGCCGTGGTGGCGACGCGCATCGCGATCGCCGAGCTGGAGCGGGAGCTGGGCACCCCCGCCGGCGCTGGCAGCTGACGCTGCCACCATGGGGGAGTGCACCGCCTCCGCTCGTGCTGCGTCTCAGTGAACTGAAGCTGCCCCTGGACCACAGCGAGGCGGACCTGCTCGGTGCCATCGCCCAGCGCCTGCACCTGCCGCCCGCGGCGGTGCGCGGCCACCGGCTGGTGAAGCGCAGCGTCGATGCCCGCCGCCCCGGGGCGATCCGCCTGGTGTACAGCCTCGACCTCGACCTCGACCTCAATGCCGCAGCCCGTCGCAGGCTGCTGCGGCGCTTCGCTGGCGACCCCCACCTCCGCCCGGTGCCGGATGAGCGCTACCGACTGGTGGGCCGGTGGACGGGGGGAGACCCGCCGCCGCGTCCGGTGGTGGTGGGGGCCGGACCCTGCGGCTATTTCGCCGCCCTCGTGCTGGCGGAGATGGGATTGCGACCGCTGCTGCTCGAGCGGGGCCTGCCGGTGCGGGAGCGCAGCGCCGCCACGTTTGGCTTCTGGCGGGGCCGGCAGGGGCTCGATCCCGAAGCCAATGCCCAGTTTGGGGAGGGGGGAGCCGGCACCTTCTCCGACGGCAAGCTCTACAGCCAGGTGAGTGAGCCGGGGCGCGTCGTGCGCAAGGTGTTGGAAGAACTGGTGCGCTGCGGGGCCAGCCCGGACATCCTCACCCGCCACCATCCCCACATCGGCACCTACAAACTGGCGACGGTGGTGCGGGGCCTGCGGGCGCGCATCGAAGCGCTCGGCGGCGAGATCCGCTTTCGCAGTCGGGTGGAGGCTCTGGAGCTCGATCCCCGCACCCGGCAGCTGCGGGGTGTGGTGCTGGCGGATGGCAGCCGCATCGCTGCGGAGCGGGCGGTGCTGGCGATCGGCCACAGCGCTCGCGACACCTTCGCGATGCTGCACCGCTCCGGTTTGGCGATGGAGGCCAAGCCCTTCGCCGTGGGGGTGCGGATCGAACACCCCCAGAGCCTGATCGACCGTGCCCGCTGGGGGGAGGCGGCAGGCCATCCACGCCTCGGGGCCGCCGAGTACAAACTGGTGCACCACTGCCGCGGAGCGGGTCTGGCGGGCCGGGTGGTGTACAGCTTCTGCATGTGCCCGGGCGGGCTGGTGGTGGGGGCCACGTCGGAGCCGGGTTGCGTGGTGACCAACGGCATGAGTCAACACACCCGCAACGAGCGCAACGCCAACAGCGGCCTGGTGGTCAATGTGGAGCTCGACGATCTGGAGCCCTGGGCCCGGGGTCCGGGTGACCCCCTGGCGGGGGTGGCCTTCCAGCGCCACTGGGAGGGGCAGGCCTTTGCAGCGGCCGGTGCCGATTACAGCGCTCCGGCCCAGTGGCTGGGAGATTTTTTAGCGGGACGAAGCAGTGGCGCGGCAGCCCCGGGGGAGGGGGTGGTGGGCTCCTATCAGCCGGGGCTGAGGTTGGGGAGCCTCGATCCCTGCTTGCCTGCTTTTGTGGTGGCAGCTATCCGGGAGGCGCTGCCGGTGTTCGGGGAGCGGGTGGCGGGATATGCGATGCCGGGTGCGCTGATGACCGGTGTGGAAACGCGCACCTCTGCACCGCTGCGCATGCCGCGCGACGCGCAAACCCTGCAAAGCCTAAATACCCCCGGGGTATACCCCGGGGGAGAAGGGGCGGGATGGGCGGGGGGGATCCTCTCCGCGGCGATCGATGGGATCAAAGTGGCGGAGGCGGTGGGCCTCAGCCTTCTTCGTCCTCCGACTCCGCGCCGAGGGGCACCAGGCGAATCTGCTTTCGGCCGAGCTTGATCTCAAATTCATCGCCTGGCTTGAGGTCGAGCATGGCCGTGTAGGCCTTGCCGACCATGAGGTTGCCGTTGAACTGCACCTTGGTGGCGAAGCTCAGCTTGCGGCCGGCTTTGCCGGCTTTGGGCGCGGCGCCGAAGTCAACGCCTTTGGCGTTGAGCAGGGCCTCATAGAAGGCGGTGAAATTCAGCCGTTCGGTGCCATCCTTCTTGGAGGAGACATAGCCGCAGGCGCGAACGAGGTCAGACTTGCTGACATCGCCCATCTCCTTGACCTTGGCGAGCAGGTCGGGACCGGTGAGCATGATGCGAGAAAATTGCTTCCAGTGCATATTCTCTCATCCCGCGGTCCCATGCAACCCGACCGCCATGGCAAATTTTTGGATCTTGGAACCGGACAGCCATCGCCAGCCCCCGCAACCCGGTATCCCTGCGTTAGGTCCTGCCTGATCTGCCCTGATGAGTCCGACGATTCTCTGGTTCCGGCGCGACCTGCGGCTGGATGATCACCCCGCGCTGCACGAGGCCTGCCGACTCGGACCGGTCCTGCCGCTGTTTGTGCTCGATCCCGCCCTGCTCCATCACCCCGAGACCGGGGTGGCGCGCGTGGCCTTTCTCTTGGAGTGCCTGCGCTCCCTCGATGGGGATCTACGCCGCCGGGGAGCCCGGCTGCTCGTGCGCCACGGGGATCCGCAGAGGGTGCTGCCCCAGCTGGCCCGGCAGTGGAGCGCCTCCAGGGTGCTGGCCCACACCGACAGTGAGCGCATCGTCGGGCGCCTGCGGGATGCCCGCGTGACCTCGGCGCTGCGCCGCGTCGGGGTTTCCCTCCACTGGATCGAACCGCCGGGGGCCACCGGCGCGCTGCTCCCCTATCCGGCCTGGCGGCGATTCTGGTGGGAGGCGATGGGGGAGCCGCCCCTGCCGGCCCCGGCCCGGGTGGAGGTGCCCGACAACCTCGATCCCGCCCCGGTGCCCGACCTCGCGGGGCTCGGCCTGCAGCCCGATGGCAAGCCGCTTCCCCCGGCCGGCACGGCGGCGGCCCTGGCCCTGCTGCAACGCTTCTGCGAGGGTCCTGCAGCCCGCACCTACTTCTGGCAACTCAGCTACCCCGCCGCCCGCGTCACCACCGGCCTCAGCCCCTACCTGAAATTCGGGGTGATCAGCGCCCGGCGTTGTGCGCGCGAGCTCAAACCCCTGGCCGCCGACCCCGATCCGGCCCGGCGGCGCAGCGCCCGACAGTTGCTCAACCGGCTGCGCTGGGGCGCGGGCATGGCCCAGCGCTTTCGCTACCTGCCCCAGCTCGAGATCCGTCCCCTGTGGAGCTGCCATGACGACCCGGCGGCGGCGGCGCTGGAGGGGGAGCAGGAAGCGCTCTACGCGGCCTGGCGGGAAGGCCGCACCGGCTTTCCGATCGTCGACGCCGCCGCCCGCTGCCTGCTGGCGGAGGGTGGCTGGCGGGAGCTGAACTTTCGCAGCCGGGCCATCGCCGCCAGCTTTCTCACCCATTTGTGCGGCATCGACTGGCGCTGGGGAGCCCTCCACTACATGCGCCATCTGATCGACGGGGACTGTCCGATCGACCATTGGCAGTGGGCGATGCAAGCGGGGGCCACCCAGCTGGGCAGCGGCGCCTGGAGCCGCATCTACCATCCCGGCCAGGTGGCGGTGGATCGCTGCGATCCCCACGGGCTGTTCATCCGCCGCTGGCTGCCGGAACTGGCCGATCTCACCAATGACCAGCTGGGGGCGCCGCCGCCGCGCTCCGACTACCCAGCGCCGGTGCTCGACTACGCCCTCGCCCGCCGGCGGCAGGTGGAGAGGCTGGAGCGGGGGCGGCAGGGGGCGCCGTCGACGGCGGATCCCCTGGCCGGCCTTTCGCCCCTACCCGCCGACCTGCGGCCGTTTGCGGCCGAACGCTTCCCGGAGGCGGTGTTGGCCTGGGCTGCCGAGGTCCCCACCGCCCTGCTGCCCTCGGCCCTGGATCTGGAAAGTCTGGATGGGCCCGCCCGTCGAGCGCTGGCGAGCTGGCTGGGGGGCAGGGGACAGACGACCGCCGCCGGAGCCGCGCGGTCTGCGGCGGCGGCCGTCCCGGCCCGATCCCGGCGGCGGCGCCGCCCTTCGGAGGATTCCGGGGCGGTGCAGCTGAGTCTCTGGGTGGAGGCGCCCCCTGCGGGGGGCCCGCCGGGGATGGCCGGGCCGGGGGTGGCTCAGGACTGAGCAACGATGCCGCTCCAATGCACCGCTTTCACCTGATCGCGGCGCCAGGAGTGAAACAGCCGGGGTTCGGCCACGGTGCAGAGCGGGCAGATCGCCACCCGCTCCGCCTCGATGCCCTCATGGGCGAGCTGGCGCAGGCTGGCCAGGCGAATATCGAGGCGGTCGCGGCGGGGATCGGGGTCCTCCTGCAGGGCGCCGCACTCGGTCAGTTCCTGGAGAGCCTCCTCCGCTGCGCGGGGGTGGGGCCGCAGGGCCATCGCCACCTCCAGGCTGACGGGTCGCTGCACCGGGTAGTGGGCGCCGCTCACCGCGGGCCCGAGGGCGACCAGGAGGTCGCCGCGACGGCTGCCGGCAGCTTCCAGGGCCGCAATCGCCTCCGGCAGGATTCGGCCCGCCACCCCCCGCCAGCCGGCATGGCAGGCCGCCACCCGACCCTGGGCTGGATCGGCGATCAGCACCGGTGTGCAGTCCGCCCCGCAAACCCAGAGGCTCTGCCCGCCGGCATCGCTGACGAGGCCGTCGGCCTCGGGCCAGGGCTCGGCCCGGGCGGTGCTGGCCGGCAGAACCCGGGCGCTGTGGATCTGCTGGGGGCGATGCACCGTGATGCCGGCACTGAGGAAGCCCGCCAGCACCTCGGGAGCGCGGCCCTGCCAGCGGCGGGTGAAGAACCCGTGCTCGAAGCCGGCCAGCAGGTCGGCTTGCAGATAGTGACCTCCGTAGGTGCCGATCCAGGTCCAGCCGGCCAGGTCGTTGAAGCCGGCGTCCGGGCGGTCGAACGGGGGCTCCAGCTCCTCAGCCATCGGGGAGATCGCGCAGCAGCCAGAACCCTTGCAAGCGGGGGTCCCCCTCGTCGCTTTGCACCGCGAGGAACTGCAGGCCGGCGGCCTGCCGCCGCGCCGTCGCCAGAACCTCGGCGGCGGCGGCGGCCTCCTCCGAAGGCAGATCGCTGAGCAGCCAGCGATCCTCCAGGCCGGCCTCCAGCACCAGCTGCCGGCCGCTCACCCCCAGCCGTGCCGGCTCCAAACCGGCGAGCCAGCCCGCGATGGCCAGGGCGCGGCTGCGGCTGAACAGGCAGATGCCGGGTACGGGCACGGCGGGGTCACTCAGGGGGGGGAGGGTCGCCAGGGCCGCGAAGTCGATCGACCAGCCCGGGGCTTCCGCCAGGGCCGCGGCGCTCAACGTGGCCCAGCTCCAGCGATCGCCGCGGGCCACCTCCGGCAGGGGCCGCGGCCGGGAGCGGACGGGTTCGGGGGGTGGGGCCAGCGGGCCCGCCAGGTAGCCGGGCTCAGCGGGGTACACCTCCGCCTCCCGCTGCCGGATCCAGTCGAGCAAGGCGTAGCAGCGGCGGCTGGGCACCAGTTCGAGTCCGATCCCCTCGGCGGCGCGCTGCACCATGGCGCGCATCGAAGCCCGCCAGGTGCGAATCCGCCGGGGGCGGCCCAGGCCCATCGCCTCCGCCTCGGCCAGGGCCACCTCGATCGCCTCCCGCAGCCAGATCGAGTTGACCGAGGTGGCGGGGCAGGGGCGGATCCACCGGAAGGGAGCCGCGCCCGGCTCGCCAGCCGGGAGGGGAGCGGGGCTGGAGCAGATCAGCAGCTCCCAGCGCTTCTTGCCGTCGGGCTCCAGGATGGGCCGGGAGTAGAAATCGAGCTCCCAATCGGGGGATTCGCCCGTCGGCACAGCGGGGGCCGTGGGGGGACCGGAAGCCGAGGAGGCACTCATCCGGCCGCCTGCTCCCGGGTGCGCAACAGGGAGCGGGCGCGGTTGGCCCGCTCGCTGGCCTCGGCCATCACCGTCTCGCGGGCGATCAACAGCTCGCCGGGTTGGTTCTCCAGCAGGGCGGTGTTGAGGGCGATCCGGCCGCGACCGGGGTCCAGCTCGGTGATCAGGGCTTTGAGCCGATCACCCTGCTGAAAGGCTTCACGCAGATCCCGCAGGGCTCCGCCGGTGAGGCTGGAGTGGTGCAACAGGCCGCTGACGCCACCGAGATCCACAAAGAAGCCGTAGGGCTTGACCGCCACCACCTGGCCCTCCACCAGCTGGCCCACCTCCAGGGCGGCAAACTTGGCCGCTGTGGCGGCCCGCTTCTCGGAGAGCACCAGCTTGCGGGTTTCGGGATTCACCTCGAGGAAGGCGACGGTCAGGGTGGTGCCCATCAGCGCCTCATGGTTTTCCCCCTCGTTCAGCTGGGAGCGGGGGATGAAGCCCCGCAGGCCCTCGAGGTCACAGGTGACGCCCCCGCGGTTGAAGCCGTTGACGCGCACCGGCACCACCTTGCCCTCCTTCTCCAGCTGGCGCACCTTTTCCCAGCTCTGCCGGAGAGCCAGGGCCCGGGCGCTGATGGTCACCATGCCGTCGGCGTTCTGCTCGCGGGTGACGAGCACCTCCACCGGCGCGCCCTTGGGGAAACGCTCCTTGAGGTTGGTGATCACCCCCAAGCCGCACTCCTTTTTGGGCATGAAGCCGGGGGCCTTGCCGCCGATGTCCACATACACCCCATCGCTCTCGACGCCGATCACCACCCCGCTCACCACCTCCCCGGTGGCCCCCACCGGCTCGTTTTCGTCGAGGGCGCTCAGGAACGCCTGCTCGTCGA
Organism: Cyanobium sp.; assembly: GCA_044376165.1. GTDB lineage: Bacteria > Cyanobacteriota > Cyanobacteriia > PCC-6307 > Cyanobiaceae > Cyanobium. The sequence continues at coordinate 11,376 of JBIPMZ010000001.1, read as the reverse complement.
AGTCGAAATCATCGACGCTGCGAAACGGGGCGGCGACGGGGGAAGCGGCGGCGGAGGGGGCGGAGCCGCGGGGCTCGGCGCGGCGCCCCCGGGAGGGCTCGGGTCCCAACAGATCGGCCATGCTCAGCCCTTCGAGGCTCTCCTCGTCGTCGAGGCGGCTGACCGGCGGGGCGGCGGGGCGGCGGGGGACCGCTTCGGGCGGGGCGGCGCCCGGGGGCGGGGCGGCGCTGGCCGGTGGCGCGGTGGCAGCGGCGGCGGCGGCGGGATCCTCCTTGCGGATCATCAGCACCTGGGGCGGGCGCCGTGGCGGCTGGACCGCGCCGGCCGCAGGCTGGGGACCGCGGCCGGCGGGGCGCTGGGCTGGTGCTGGCGCGGATGTCTGCGAGGGCTTTCCGCTTGCGGCCATGGCCTCAGGGGAGCACAGGTCGTATCACTGTACGGAGCGCGACGCGACCGACCGGCGACTCCCGCGATGTCCCCCCCCCTTCCGATCCCTCCCCCGCGCGACCGAGCGACCCCGCGACCGAACGAGCGACCGAGCCAGCGCCGGATCCAACGGCTGGATCAGCTCAGCTGGCCGGAGCTGCGGGAGCGGGCCGCCCGGCCCGGCAGCACGGTGGTTTGGCCGTTCGGGGCGATCGAGCAGCACGGCCCCCACCTGCCGCTGGGCACCGATGCCCTCTTCGCCGAGCGGGTGTGCGAAGCCGTTTTGGAGCGGCTGGACCCAGACCTTCCGATCTGGCGTCTGCCCTTGCAAAGTCTCGGCTTCTCGCCGGAGCACCGGGGCTTTCCCGGCACGCTCAGCCTCTCCGCCGAGCTGATGCTCTCCCTGGTGGGGGCGGTGGGCCGTGACCTGGCCGGCGCGGGCTTTCGCCGCCTGGTTCTGCTCAATGCCCATGGAGGGCAGATCGGGCTGTTGGAGGTGGCCGCTCGCCAGCTGCGGGACCACCAGCCCGGGCTGGCGGTGCTCCCCTGCTTCCTCTGGCGCGGTCCGGAGGGCCTCGACGCGCTGATCGCCGAACCGGAGCGCAGCCAGGGGCTGCACGCCGGGCTGGCGGAAACCTCGCTGATGCTGCACCTGGCGCCGGAGCTGACCGGGCCGGAACGCGGCGCGGACGGGCTGGGGGCGCAGGGGATCCCGGAGGGCTGGAGCCTGGAGGGCGAAGCCCCGACGGCCTGGTTGACGCGCGAGCTGAGCCGCAGCGGGGTGATCGGTGACCCGGGGGAAGCCTCGCCGGAGCTGGGGGCGCTGCTGTTCGAGCGGCTGGTGGAGGGCTGGCGCCGCAGGCTGGATGCCCTGCTCCGCAGCGACTGGCCGCCGTCGGCCGACCCGGGTTGATTACAGTTCACCCCACTGTTCTCCTGCGGCCCCCATGCCGATCGCCGAAACCAGCACCACCGCTGCCGGCCCTGCCGCGACGGGCGAGGGCCTGCCCGACTTCGGCAGCGAGACGTACAAGGACGCCTACAGCCGCATCAACGCGATCGTGATCGAAGGCGAGCAGGAGGCCCATGACAACTACATCGCCATCGGCAGCCTGCTGCCCGACCAGGCCGCTGAGCTCACCCGCCTGGCCCGCATGGAGCTCAAGCACATGAAGGGCTTCACCGCCTGCGGCACCAACCTCGGCGTGACCGCCGACATGGCCTTTGCCCGCGAGTTCTTCTCCCCCCTGCGCGAAAATTTCCAGGCGGCGCTGGCCGAAGGCCAGGTGGTGACCTGCCTGCTGATCCAGGCTCTCTTGATCGAGGCCTTTGCGATCGCGGCTTATCACATCTATATCCCTGTCGCCGACCCCTTCGCCCGCAAGATCACCGAAGGGGTCGTGCAGGATGAGTACACCCACCTCAACTACGGCCAGGAGTGGCTGAAGGCCAATTTTGAGGCCAGCCGCGCCGAGCTCGAGCGGGCCAACCGCGACAACCTGCCCCATGTGCGTCGCATGCTGGAGCGGGTGGCGGCGGATGCAGCGGTGCTCCAGATGGAGAAGGAGGATCTGATCGAGGATTTTTTGATCGCCTACCAGGAAGCCCTCACCGAGATCGGCTTCAGCTCCCGCGAAATCGCCCGCATGGCCGCCGCTGCGCTGGTGGGCTGAGCCAGGCTCCCCGCTTCGCGCGTGGCAAGATGTGCCCCCGGTGACAGCCGGCTCCCCCCTCTCGGCCCCATCCTCCGCGCATGTTCGGCCTGATCGGTCACTCCACCAGCTTTGAGGCCGCCCGCTCCCTGGCCGCCCAACTCGATTACCCCGAGTATGCCGCCGGTGATCTGGACATGTGGTGCAGTGCCCCTCCCCAGCTGGTGGAACGCTTCGAGGTGGTGAGCGCCACCGGCCAGCGGATCGAGGGGGCTTATATCGATTCGGTTTTTGTGCCGGAGATGCTGCGGCGCTTCAAGACCGCAAAGCGCAAGGTGCTCAACGCCATGGAGCTGGCCCAGAAGAGTGGTCTCGACATCAGCGCCCTGGGCGGGTTCACCTCGATCATCTTTGAGGACATGAATCTGCTGCGGGAGCAGCAGGTGCGCGCCACCACGCTCGCCTGGGAGCGATTCACCACCGGCAACACCCACACGGCCTGGGTGATCTGCCGACAGGTGGAGAGGAACGCCCCCCTCGTGGGCCTGGAGCTGGCGCGGGCGAAGGTGGCGGTGATCGGCGCCACCGGCGACATCGGCAGTGCGGTGTGCCACTGGCTGAGCGCGCGAAGCGGCGTGGGTGAGCTCCTGCTGGTGGCCCGCAAGGAGCAACCCCTCAAGGATCTGCAGGCCTCCCTGGGCGGAGGACGCATCCTGCCGCTGGAGGAGGCTCTCAAGGAGGCGGACGTGGTGGTGTGGGTGGCCAGCCTGCCGGAAAGCCTGAGCATCGACGTCGGCTCGCTGAAGCGGCCCTGCCTGATGATCGACGGCGGCTATCCCAAGAACCTCGACAGCAAGGCGGCCAGCGAGGGGGTGCATGTGTTGAAGGGAGGAATCGTGGAGTTCCACACCGACATCCACTGGCAGGTGGTGGCCCTGGCCGCCGCCATGGCCCGGCCCCAGCGCCAGATGTTCGCCTGCTTCGCCGAGGCGATGCTGCTCGATTTCGAGGGGTTGCACACCAACTTCAGCTGGGGTCGCAATCAGATCCGGCTCGAACGGATGGACCAGATCGGCGCCGCCTCGCTGCGCCATGGCTTCAGGGCGATCGAACTGCAGAGCCCCGCCGCCGTCGCGACCGCGGTCCCCGCCGCCTGAGCCCCGCCGCCCGTTTCCCCTCCCCTTCCCTCCGTCCTGCCCCCATGGTCCGTCGCGCCCTGCTCGATTTCGAGAAACCGCTGGTAGAGCTGGAGGATCAGATCGAGCAGATCCGTCAGTTGGCCCGCGATTCGGAGGTGGACGTGAGCCAGCAGTTGCTGCAACTGGAAACCCTCGCCACCCGCCGCCGCGAGGAGATTTTCAAGTCCCTCACCCCGTCCCAGCGGATCCAGGTCGCCCGCCATCCGCAGCGCCCCAGCACCCTCGACTACATCCAGGTGATCACCGACACCTGGATCGAGCTGCACGGCGACCGGCGTGGTTCCGATGACAAGGCGCTGGTGGGGGGCATCGGCCGCATCGGCGACCAGGGGGTGGTGCTGCTGGGCCACCAGAAGGGACGGGACATGAAGGAGAACGTGGCCCGCAACTTCGGCATGGCCTCCCCGGGCGGGTACCGCAAGGCGATGCGCTTGATGGAGCATGCCGACCGCTTCCGCCTGCCGATCCTCAGCTTCATCGACACGCCGGGCGCCTATGCCGGGGTGCTGGCGGAGGAGCAGGGCCAAGGGGAGGCGATCGCCGTCAACCTGCGGGAGATGTTCCGGTTGCGGGTGCCGATCATCGCCACCGTGATCGGGGAGGGGGGCTCCGGCGGAGCGCTGGGCATCGGCGTGGCCGACCGGCTGCTGATGTTCGAGCACAGCGTATACACCGTGGCCAGTCCGGAGGCCTGCGCTTCGATCCTCTGGCGCGACGCGGCCAAGGCGCCGGTGGCGGCGGAGGCGCTGCGCATCACAGGGGCCGATCTCCAGCAGCTGGGCATCATCGACGCCGTGCTCAAGGAGCCCTCCGGGGGCAATCACTGGGCGCCGCTGCAGGCCGCACAGACGCTCAAGCAGGCGATCCTCACCCACCTCGAAGAGCTGCAGGCCCTGCCGGAGTCGGAGCTGATCGCCCAGCGCTACCGCAAGTTCCGGGCCATGGGGAGGTTCCTGGAGGGGTCTCCGGCAACGGAACCGGCCCGGGCGCTTTAGGGTTCTGAGCCCTGCGTTGCTTTCGCATTGCCCACCACCTTGATCACCGGCGCCACCCGGGGCATCGGAGCGGCGGCCGCCCGACGCTTCGCCGCCGCGGGCCACGATCTGCTCCTGGTTGCGAGGTCGGGTGAGGCCCTGGAAACCCTGGCGGCGGATCTCAGGGGCGGCAGCGGCAGGCGGGTGGAGGTGGCGGCCATCGACCTGGCGGCGACCGAGACGATTGCCCCGGGCCTTGCCGCACTCTGCGGGCGGGGCTTGACCCCCTCGGTGGTGATCAACAATGCCGGTGCCGCCTGGACCGGTCCCCTGGCCGAGATGCCGCTGGAGCGCTGGCAGTGGTTGCTGCAGCTCAATCTCACCAGCGTTTTCGCCGTGTGCCAGGCGCTGCTGCCCCAGCTGCGCGCCGCCGGTGGGGGCCTGATCGTCAACGTCAGCAGCCATGCGGCGCGGGCGGCCTTTCCGGATTGGGGGGCCTACTGCGTCAGCAAGGCTGCTTTGCAGTCGTTCAGCCGCTGTTTGGCCGCCGAGGAGCGCAAGTACGGGATACGCGTTTGCACCCTCACGCTCGGTTCGGTCAACACCCCCCTCTGGGACAGCGAAACCGTTAGCAGTTCTTTCGATCGGCGTGCCATGCTTGCGCCCGAGCAGGCGGCCGATGCCCTTCTGTACCTCGCCCAGCAGCCTCCGGACCAGACGGTCGAGGACCTCACCCTGATGCCGGCAGCCGGCGCCTTCTGAACCCCCATGACCTCCACCCTCCCCAACGGCCTCGGCAGTCGCGACCTCCCAAGCCGCAGCCGCGACCTCTCCCCGCCCGCCGCCGCGCTGCCGGTGCCCGCGAGCCTGCGCATCCGTCGCCGCCTTGAGGACGCCGGCATCCCCTTTCTGGCCAACGACAACATCGCCGCTCACATCCGAGAGGGTGAGATGGAGCAGCTGGAGGAAGAGGTCACCGATCGGGTGCGCGAGCTGCTGCGCAGCCTGGTGATCGATATCGACAACGACCACAACACCGCCGAGACGGCCGAGCGGGTGGCCAGGATGTATTTGCATGAGGTGTTCAAGGGCCGTTACCACCAGCAGCCGAAGATCGCCAGTTTTCCCAATGTCAAGAAGCTTGACGAGATTTATACGGTTGGGCCGATTACCGTACGTTCCGCTTGCTCGCACCACCTCGTGCCCATCCTGGGCAGCTGCTGGATCGGCATCAAACCCGGGGAACGGGTGATCGGTCTCTCGAAGTTCACCCGCGTAGCCGACTGGGTGTTCTCCCGCCCCCACATCCAGGAGGAGGCGGTAATGATCCTCGCCGATGAGATCGAGCGCCTCTGCAAGCCCCAAGGGCTCGCAATCCTGGTGAAAGCCCAGCACTATTGCATGAAATGGCGAGGTGTGAAAGAACCCCACACCAGCATGGTCAACTCCGTTGTCCGCGGCGATTTCCGCCACGATCCCAGCCTCAAGCAGGAGTTCTTTGAGCTGGTGAAGCAGCAGGAATCGATGCTCGATCGCTGAGGGCCCGGCCCGCGGGCCCGCGGGCGGCCACGGCGCGGCTCAGAGCCCGGCTCCCGCCGCCTGAACCGGGCCGAGGGGGACCGAGGCGCTGCGTTGGCTGCCTGTGTCGGTCGGTACCGCCACCACCACCATCACCTGATAGGCCACGTCTCCCGGTTGCAGTCGGTAGGTGGGCCCGGCGGCTGCGGCGATCAGCTCCCAGGCCATCCGGCCCGGCGCCAGGCGGTACCAGTGGTAGGCGGAAGGGGGGAGACCCGCCAGGGCGTCGGCATCCACGCGGGCCTGCAGCAGCTGCCCCTCCCGGGCCTCACCCTGGAGCACCAGCTGGCGCATTCCGCTGATCCCTTGCTCCACCGCCCCCTCCAGGGCCTGATCGCGGCGGATCTCCCCCTCGAGGATGCGGATCTGCTGCTGGGGGTCGGCGCTGACGCCCGGCACGCATTGGAGCGTTCCCCCCAACAGCTGACAGCCCACCAGGTCTTGGCTGCGCCCTGGCAGGGGCTGGGTGAGGGGGATCCCCAACGCCAGAAGGAGCGGCAGGGCCCTCCGGGGCCAGGCTGCGGGGGTCTGGCCGGGTGGCTGGTGGAGGAGCGCCGGCGGGGAGGCAGGGAAGGGGCGCAAGGCGGCCGTTTCAGGGGGAAGCCGATCCTCGCCCGCCGCCGAGAGCCCCCGCCGCCGCCGGCCCCCCATGCCGCACCGCCTGCACGAGGGCGGCCACCCGGGACAGGTTCTTCTCCCCCGGGGCGTCCTCCACACCGCTCGACGCATCCAGGCCGGTGGGCCGCAGGCGCGCCAGCAGCCCCGGGGCCCGCTCCGGCGTGATCCCCCCCGCCAGCCACCAGGGAAGCGGCGGGGCAAAATCCGCCAACCACTCCGGGGGGATCGGGTGGCCCGTACCCCCCAGCTGGTCGGGCACCCAGGCATCGAGCAGCAGGGCGTCCACCACCCCCAGCCAGGCGGAGCAGGCCTGCAGCTGGGCGGGGCTGCGCACCCGCACCGCCTTCCAGAGGGGCAGGCCCAACCGCTGGCGCAGCTCGCGGCAGCGCTGGGGGCTCTCCCCGCCGTGGAGCTGGATCAGGTCGTGGCCACGCCCGGGCTGCAGCGCCGGCAGATCCGCCTCCGTCGGGTCGGCCACCACCAGCACCCGCCGGCAGTCGGGCCGGACCGCGCCCACCGCCTCAAACAGGGCGGGCCGCAACGAAGCCTCCAAGTAGCGCGGCGAGCCGGGCACGGCAATCACGCCGATCGCCTCCACCCCCAGCTCCGCCACGGCCCGGGCCTGCAGCGGCTGTCGAAGACCGCAGATCTTGAGGAGCGTCACGAAACCGGAGGGGGGGCGGGGTGGGGGTTCTTTCTAGGATCGGGAAACCCGGGTTCGGCCTGGGCTCCTCTCCGCCCAGGGAATCGTGGCCGAAGGCTGGCAACTGTTCAAAGTTCGGGGAATTCCCGTGCGCGTCCAGCCCAGCTGGTTCGTGATCCTGGCGCTGGTCACCGTGGTGATGGAGCGCTACTACCGCGACCTGCTGGCCCCGACTCTGGGCAGCCTGCCGGTGTGGCCGGTCGCCCTGCTCACGGCCGTTTTGTTGTTTGTCTCGGTGGTGCTGCACGAGCTCGGCCATTCCCTGGTGGCGATGGCCCAGGGGGTGAAGGTGCGCAGCATCACCCTGTTCCTCTTCGGGGGGATTGCCAGCGTCGAGCGGGAGTGCGCCTCGGCCCGCGATGCCCTGCTGGTGGCGGCCGCCGGCCCGGCGGTGAGCCTGGTGCTCAGCGCCGCCCTCTTTCTGGTCCGCCAGGGCGCCAGCCAGCTCTCCCCCGTCCTCGGACAGGTGGCCACAGACCTTGCGGTGCTCAACCTCAGCCTCGGGATCTTCAACCTGCTGCCCGGGCTGCCCCTCGACGGTGGCCTGATCCTCAAAGCCCTCGTTTGGCAGGTCACCGGGAGCCAGCGGCGGGGGGTCGAGATTGCCAACGCCAGCGGCCGCTTCCTCTCCTGGATGGCGATCGGCCTCGGCAGCTACTCCCTGATCCGCGGTGGCAGCCTCGGGGCCGCCTGGCTGTTGCTGCTGGGCTGGTTCGGACTGGGGGCGGCCCGCAGCCAGCAGCTGCAGCTCCAGGTGCAGCGGGCCTTGCGCGATCTGTCCGTTCGTGAGGTGTCCCGCCGCCGCTTCCGCGTCTTGGAGGGTTCCTCCACCCTGCGCCAGTTGAGCGAGATGCGCCTGCGGGAGTTCATCGACCAGGAGCGCCAGACCGGGGGAGGCGGCGCCGCCAAGGCCGAGGCCGCGTCGGATCTACCCGACTGGCTGCTGGTCTGCGACGGCGGGCGTTGGAAGGGGGTGATCGACGACCGCCCGCTGCAGGAGCTGCCGGTGCAGCGCTGGGACCGCGAGCGGATCGGCGATCACGTGCGGCCGCTCGACAGCCTGCCCTCCATCCGGGAAACGGCGGCCCTCTGGCAGGCGGCCCTGCAGTTTGAGGAGAGCGAAGCTCCCCGGCTGCTGGTGCTCAGCCCCGCGGGGCTTCCCTGCGGCACTTTGGAGAAGGGGGAGCTGGCCGAGGCGGTGCTGCAGCGCCTGGGGCTGCGGGTGCCCCCCGAAATTCTGGCCCTGGCGCGGCGCCAGGGGGCCTACCCCCCCGGTCTCAACCTGGCTCAGGTGGCCCGTGGCATGGTGGCGGCGGGCGAGGTGGTGCCGCTTCCCTCCCAGGCCTCGGGCGAAAGCCCGTAGCGGGGCACGCGCAGGGCGATCTCCTTCCATTCCGCCGGCGTGAGGGGCCGCTCCGCCAGCGGCTGGCCCTGCAGGGGCCCCCAGTGATGCTCGGCAGCGCGGCGCAAATGGGCCAACAGGCCCGCCCCCTCCAGGGGCAGCGGGGGCAGGGAGGGCGGCGGATGATCGAAGAGCTCCCCCCACAGCTCCGGCGGGGGATTCAGCAAAAGGCTGCCGTGCTGGAGCAGACAGCCCCTGCGCCAGAGCTGGGCACTGCCGATGCGCTTGGCACCGTCGCTGTGCACCAGATCCGCGGCGGTGCTGGTGGCAAAGCAGCTGCTGCGCTGAGCGCTGGCGGCCAGCCGGCCGAAGAGCAGGGGCTGCTCCAGCTCCGCGAAGGCGACCCGCAGCCAGTCGCAAGCCTGCTCGTAGGCGAGAGAGCGCCGTTGGGGGGCCTGGGGCCAGATCAGGGCATAGGTGAGTTCGCCGGCATGCAGCACCGCCCGGCCCCCGCTGGGCCGCCGCACCAAATCCACACAGCCCCGCTCCAGCAGACCGAGCCAGTGGGCCGGCAGCCGGCGCTGGTGGAAGCCAATCGAAACGGTGGGGCGCCGCCAGGCATAAAAACGCAGCAGGGCCCCGGCCGTGGCGGGGGCGTGGATCGCCTGATCGAGCAGCCATTCATCGATGGCCATCTGCCAGGCCCCCGCCAGGCGCAGGGGCGGAATCCAACGGGGCGGGGCCGGGGGGCTCACAGGGGGGGAGGGTTACGGAGGGGAGAGGGGGCTCCAGAAGCCGGGGTCGAGCTCGTAGCCGAGCACCGCCGCCATCTGGCCCAGTCCGGCCCGGCCGTTGAGGCCGGCATGGCCCAGCCAGTCGTCGAGGAGGAACAGGCGATGGGTGAGCCAGAGCTCCAGGCTTTCGGGGGCGAAGCGGATGCCTTCGCTGCGACTGAAGCCGTGGGGCAGGAGCATCGCCACATGCCGGGTGAGCTGACCGCCGGGGCGCTCCAGCAGCAGGGGCAACCAGGGATGGAGGGCATCGGCCCGCAAGCTCCAGAGCCGCAATTCGGGAATTTCCGAGAGCTCACGCGGATCCTCCTCCGGGCGGGGCCAGTCGAAGCGGAGCTCCAGCTGGCCGGCGGAGGCCAGGAGCGCCGCGGGCTCGAGGGCGGCCCAAGCGGAGAGGGGGGAGAGATCCAGCCGGCGGATGGCCTCGGCGTTCACCGTTCGTCGAAGCGCGGGCGGCGCCGGAGCGGCGGCAGGATCGGGGCCAGAGCCAGGATGGGGGGCGGGGCCGAGGCTGGAGGCGGGATGGGAGGCGGAAGGGTTGGCGGCGTCGGCCATCAAGAGCTGTGACAGGCGGAGGGCCAGGGGTGGACCGTAGCCAGCCGGGCGCGAAGAATGGGCGTTGCTCCTTCCCCGCCTTCGTCCCATGGCCACAACGATCAACCAGGTCGAAATCCTGATCGCTCTTGTGGTGGCCGCCCATGCGGGCGTGCTGGCCGTGCGCCTTTGCTTCAGCCTCTACAAGGCCTGATCCCAGCCCTTGGCAGCGGGCGCCGGGAGTGGTAAAAGCGTGAGGTCCGCCGCCCCCCGCCGGTGCGCCCCTCTCTTCGCCCTTCCTCCTCCCCTGCTCCACGCTCCGGCGCTGGCGTCAAGCGTCGACGCCACCTGAGCGATGCCTCAGAGCCCTTTGCCGGGGTGATTGGCCTGTCAGATCCCTTCCCGCCACTCGGCCCCCGGGTCGAGGCTTCAGGGGGCCCTGGCAAGGGCTCTGCAGCTTCTCTCGCGGTGTTGCCTCCCGAAGGCCCCAGGATCGCGCTCAGTCGGGAGCGGCAGGAGTTGCTGTGCAGCGTGATTGGCCTGCTCGTGAAGGTGGGTCTGATCGCCGTAGCGGGCGTGAGCTTGCTGCGGTTGGCCGGGGCGTATCAGCAGCGGATGGAGCGGCAGGGGGAGATGACCGCCGTACTCGAACTGGAAACCGCGAAGCTGATCAAGGCCCGCGAACGCTTCGACCTGCTTTTTCGAGTGGAGGGGGAGCAGCGCTTGATCCGGGAGCAGAGCCAGTGGATTGCCCCCAACCGCATGCGAGTGGTCTGGCAGGAGAGTGGTCCGTTTGCCAGCATCCCTTCGGCCACGATCAATGCAGAAGCGCGCCAGGCCCGTCCCTGATTTCTCGGGCCCTCGCTGATTTTGGGGAAAGGCCTTGCCTAGGGTGAGGGCTGTTTGCCATTCCCGCGCTTCCATGCCTTCCACAGCCGGCACCGTCCTGATCACCGGAGCGTCTTCGGGGGTGGGTCTCTTTGCCACCAAAGCCCTAAGCGACCGCGGCTGGCATGTGGTGATGGCCTGCCGCAACCTCGACAAGGCGCGTCGTGCCCAGGCGGCCCTGGCGATTCCCGACGCTTCCGTGACGCACCTGGCGGTGGACCTGGGGGATCTGGAGAGCGTGCGGAACCTGGTGGAGAGCTACCGCGCCACCGGCCGGCCACTCGACGCCCTGGTGATCAACGCAGCGGTCTACCTGCCGCGCCTGAAGCAGCCCGAACGCTCGCCCCAGGGCTATGAGATCTCGATGGCCACCAACCATCTGGGCCATTTCCTGCTCATCCAGCTGCTGCTGAGCGAGCTGGAGCGCTCCAGCCATCCCTCCCGCCGCCTGGTGATCCTCGGCACCGTCACCGCCAATTCCAAGGAGCTGGGGGGCCGGATCCCGATCCCCGCCCCCGCCGATCTGGGGGATTTGGCGGGGTTTGCGGCGGGCTTCCGCGCGCCGATTGCGATGGCGGATGGCAAGCCGTTCAAACCGGGCAAGGCGTATAAAGACAGCAAGCTCTGCACGATGATCACCTGCCAGGAACTGCACCGCCGCCTGCATGCCA
>JBIPMZ010000259.1:0-3647 GCA_044376165.1 Cyanobium sp. | reverse complement strand
GGCCCCATGCTGTAGTCGTACCAGGCCTCGGCCCCATCGAATCCCAGGTCGGCCGCTGCCGCCAGCAGGCGTTCGTAGGGCAGGCGGTAGCGGGCGGGATGGGCCAGCAGCGCCAGGCCACCAGCCGCCTGGATCGCCGCCAGCACCGCGTCAGCCCGCAGGGCCGGCCCCACCACGGCCGTGCCCCCGAGATAGGGGGCCAGAGAAGGGTGTTCTCGCTGAAAACCGAGCGCCAGCACATGCACCAAACAACCCTCCAGCAGGCAGCTGATCTCCACCCCCCGCCAGAGGGTGGGAGCTCTCTGCCCGTCGCGGCTGGCGCTGGCGAAGCGGGCGGCCACCGCTTCATGGGCTCGGCAGGCGTGATGGTCGGTGATGGCCAGGTGCTCCAGCCCGAGGCGCAGCGCCTGGTCCGCCAGCGCCTCGGGCGCCAGGCTGCCGTCGCTGCAAAGGGTGTGGCAGTGAAAATTAAGCCGCTCGGGGCAATGAGCCGGGTTGAGGTCGGTGAGCACCGCCGCCAGGGGATGATCCCGGGCCTCAGGACGCAGAGCCATCGCTTCCCCCCTCCACGGCAAGATCAAGACGCTCGCCCCGCAGACGTCGCCAGCGGGCATAGAACTGGATCGAGCCCGCCATCGCCACCACCAGGGCCACCACAAACCAGGTGGCGGCTGTGGTGGGGAACTGCTGCTTGAACACCACCAGCATCACCACAATTACGAGCAGCAGGGTGGGAAGCTCATTGAGCGCCCGCAACTGGCGAGCGCTCCAGCCACACGCCCCCTGGCGCAGCTGGCCCATCAGTCGGTAGCAGAAGGCGTGATACGCCAGCAGGGCGGCCACAAAGGCGAGCTTGACGTGCATCCAACCCTGCTGCAGCCAGCCGGGGTTGACACTCAGCAATCCTGCGGCGCAGACCACGGCCACCACCATGCCGGGGGTGGTGATGATGTTGGCCAGACGCCGCTCCATCAGGGCATACTGCTGTTGGAAGGCCTCGCGCAGCGCCGGTTCGAGGGCTTCGGCCTCGCGGTGATAGATGAACAAGCGCACCAGATAGAACAACCCGGCGAACCAGACGACCACACCCACGATGTGGAGGGTTTTGAACCAGAGATAGGCCTCTGGGGGCCAGGCGAGGGCGAGCGGCATCGAGCAGGACGGCAGGAAACGGGACAGAGGCAGGGGCCAACAACCTCAGGCTAGGGGGAATCCGCACTGGTTTCGGCACCGCCGTTTCTGTGTCCGGCCGCCGTGGCCCGGATGGCGGCGCGCTCCTGTGCGGGGATGCGCTCCAGCTGCTTGAGCATCAGGCCCATGCGGGGATTGGCCGCGAGGCTGTTGCGGTTGCGGTCGAGAAAATCCCAGTAGAGCGCGTTGTAGGGGCAGGCCTTGGGGCCATGGCGCTGCTTGACGTCGTAGCGGCAGCCTTTGCAATAGGTGCTCATGCGGTTGATGTAGCTGCCGCTGGCGGCGTAGGGCTTGCTCGCCAGCACGCCGCCGTCGGCGAAGAGACCCATGCCGATCACGTTGGTCTGCATCACCCAATCGTGGGCGTCGATGAACTGGCGCTCAAACCAGAGGGTGAACGCTTGCGGATCCAGCCCGGCGATCAGGCCGTAGTTGGCCAGCACCATCAGGCGCTGGATGTGATGGGCGTAGCCGCTGGCCTGCAGCTCGCGCAGCACGGCATCCATGCAGGCCATGCCGCTCTGGCCGAGGGAGTCCAGCCAGGGCGGCAAGGGCTGGCAAGCGCCGAAGTGGTTGCGGGATGGGTAGTCGGGGCCGAGCCAGTGGTAGAGGCCATGGGTGTATTCCCGCCAGCCCAGGATTTGGCGGATCACCCCCTCCAGGCTGGCCAGGGGGGTGCCCTGCCGAAGGCCTGCCTCCTCCAGTTGCCGGATCACGGCCAGCGGTTCGAGCAAGCCCAGGTTGAGGTAAGGGGCAAGCAGGGAGTGCCAAAGGGTGGGTTGGCCGCTCACCATCGCGTCCTGATAGGGGCCGAAGCCTGCCAGGCGGGTGGCGATGAAGTGAGCCAGCACCTGCTCCGCCTGCCCCCGGGTCACGGCCCAACCGAAGGGTTCGAGCCTCCCGGGCAGGGGAGCCAGGCCCTCCGCGGCCCGGTGGGCATCGATCTCCCTCACCCGGTCGATCACCGCTCGGGTGAGGGTGTCGGGCTCGAAGAGCAGGGGCGGCGGACCCTCCAGACCCCGGGGGGGGGGACGGCGGTTGTCGTGGTCGAAGTTCCACTGCCCCCCCAGCGGGGTGGCCGCCGCGCCTTTCCCCTCCAGGAGCACCGCGAAGCGGCGCCGGCCTTCGCGGTAGAAGAGCTCCATCCGCATCTGGCGCCGACCCGCAGCCCAGTGCGCGAAGTCGTCCCGGCTCCAGAGGAAAGCGTTGGAGGGATGCCAGGTGAGGGGGGGAGGGCCCGGCTGGGGGCCGGATTCCCGGGCCCAGCGGGCTAGAGCCTGCTCCACCGCCAGCCGCACGGGGCGATCCGCCGGCTCCATCGCGTGCAGCTCGCTGATTTCCTGCTCGCGGCACCAGCGGCGCAGGGCCTCGGAAAAGCTCTCGCTGGTGCGGTAGTCGATCCGCCAGCCAGCGGCGCTCAGCTCAGCCGCGAAGTGGCGCTGGGCACTCCAGAGCAGCACCAGCCGCTGGCGGTGCAGAGCCAGGCGGCGCAGCACGCCGCTGCTCTCCACCAGCAGAACACGGCAGTGGCGACGCGCGGCCGCGCTACCGAAGCGCGCCTCCAGGGCCGCCAGAGCCGACTGCCCGGGCGAGAGCTGATCCGGGAGGACAAGGAGGCCTGGGGTCATGGGGCGGCCAGGGCGCGGCCGACGCTGCCGGGACTGGGTCATCATGGGCTATCGGTCTGCGCGCGATCCACCCCTCCTATGTTTCGCTGGCCAGGGAGCGCTTCGCTGCTGTTGCCCCTCCTGTTGAGCTCAGGACCTTGCTGGGCAGCCCCTGCCATCCCCGCCGTTCCGGAACGGCGGCCAACCCCGGTGGCGGTTGCCCGCGAACCATCCACGGGCCACACAGCGGCGGACAGCGAGCCGGTGCCCCCTGTCCGCTCGGTGACCCCTGTCCATGCCGTCGACCTGGGCCGCTACACCGGTCTGTGGCATGAAATCGCGCGGATTCCGAACCGCTTCCAGCGACAATGCGCGCGCGACAGCCTGGCCGTGTACACGCTGCGCGGCGATGGCACCCTCGGCGTGCTCAATCAGTGCCGCAAGCGCGACGGAGCCGTGGAGGAGGCCCGCGGCGTGGCCCGCGTTGTCGACCCCGTTTCCCGGGCCCGGCTGAAGGTGAGCCTGGTGAGCTTCCTGGGCTGGCGACCCTTCTGGGGAGATTATTGGATCATCGGCCTGGACCCAGACTACGGCTGGGCGGTTGTGGGGGATCCCGGCCGCCGATTTGGCTGGATCCTGGCCAGATCCACAACCCTCGACCCAGCCGCACAAAGCGCTATAGAGGTGGTCTTGGAGAGGAATGGATATAATAGAACATCCTTTCAGTTCGCCCCGGCAATCCAGGCAAGCGGAGGCGCTCCTGCCCGGTGAGGCGGGGGGGGGGGCATTGACATTTCATATCCGTTTGATTTGTTCTGTCTTGCCTGACCTGCCGGCTGGATAACCGGC
>JBIPMZ010000258.1:0-3657 GCA_044376165.1 Cyanobium sp. | reverse complement strand
TGACGGGGGGCTCGAAGTCTTCGCTGCCGCCCAGCTCCGGGGCTGGCAGAGCCTTGTGATCCACCTTGCCGTTGGGGGTCAAGGGCAGGTGGGGCAGGCATTGGATGGCGGCGGGCACCATGTGGTTGGGCAGGCGGCGGGCCAGGAGCTCGCGGAGGGCGCCGGGGTCTGGAGAGGCGCCGGGGCGCGGCACCACGTATCCGAGGAGCTGGTTGTGGCCGGGCTGGATCTCGCGGGCGATGACGGCGGCCTGGGCGATGTCGGGCTCCCGGGTGAGGGCCGCTTCGATCTCCCCCAGCTCGATGCGGAAGCCACGAATCTTCACCTGGAAATCGGCACGACCGATGTAATCGAGCTGGCCATCAGGCCGCCAGCGCGCCAGATCCCCGGTGCGATACATCCTCCCCTCCGGCTCCGCGGAGTAGGGATCGGGCAGGAAGCGCTCTGCCGTGAGCTCCGGGCGGTTCAGATACCCCCGCGCCACACCAGCACCCCCGATGTACATCTCCCCGATCACGCCGATGGGCACCGGTTGCCTGTTGCCATCCAGCACATAGAGGCGGGTGTTGGCGATCGGGCGGCCGATGGGCGGATCGCCGCCGGTGGCGGCTGAGCACTGGTGCAGGGTCGCCCAAACGGTGGTTTCCGTGGGACCGTAGGCATTGAAGAGCTTTCGGCCCGCCGCCCAGCGTTGCACCAGGCTTTCCGGGAGGCGCTCCCCCGCCAGGATCAGGGCTTGGACGGAGGACAACGCCCCCGCTTCCGCCGCCAGAGAAGCCAACGCGGCGGGCGGCAGGGTCAAGTGGGTGGCTTCCGCCTCGGCGACGGCCTGGGCCAAGGCATCACCAACCAGGGCGACGTCCAGGCTCGGAAGGCACAACCTGGCACCATTCGCCAGTGCCATCACCAGCTCGAACACGCAGGCGTCAAAGCTGAGGGAGGCAAACTGGAAGATCCGGCTATCAGGAGGGAGATCAAATTCCCGAATTTGCGCCGTCACCAGATGGGTCGCGCCGCGGTGCTCCACCATCACCCCTTTGGGCTTGCCGGTGGAGCCTGAGGTGTAGATCACATAGGCCAGATGATCTGGTCGCAACCCCAAAGCCTCTGGATCCAGATTCTCTGCACTCCGCTCCGCCCATGCCAACCCATCCCCCTCCAGATCCACCAGCGGCAGCTCCCCCGCCAGGCCGCCCAACCGCTCCCGCGTTGCCCGATGCACCAGCACCACCACCGGTGCGCTGTCTTCCAGCATGAACGCCAAGCGCTCCTCGGGATAGGCCGGATCAAGGGGTACGTAGGCCCCGCCGGCCTTGAGGATTGCCAGCAGACCCACCACCATCTCCAGGCTGCGCTCCACAGCAATCGCCACGCGGTCATCGGGTTGAACGCCAAGGGCGATCAAGTGGTGCGCCAGCTGGTTGGCGCGAGCATTGAGCTCCGCGTAGCTGAGCGACTCCTCCTCAAACACCACGGCGATGGCCTCGGGGGTGCGTTCGGCCTGGGCCTCAAACAGCTGGTGGATGCACTGCTCCTTGGGATACTCGGCCTCCGTGGCGTTCCACTCCACCAACATTTGCTCACGCTCCGCCTCCGGCAGAATTGTCCAAGAGGCAATGGAGCGGTGGGGATCCCTCAGCGCGGATTGCAGAACAACCCGGAAGCGCTCCTGCAGAGCCCGGATCTCATCGGCCGTGAAGTAGGCCTTGTTGTAGACAAAGTCAACACGAACGTCGGCTCCGGCGTGGAAGTCGCGAACAAACAGCTGCAGGGGGGTCTGCTCCCAGGAGTGCAGCAGCAAGGTGCAATGGCCCTCGATTGCATCAAAGGCACTCTCGTAATCATGGTTTTCGTAGGACAGCCCCACATCAGAGAGACGGGCGCGACCAGCCTCCGCCCCCACCGCGCGGCGAATTTCACTGGACGGGAAGCGTTGATGGCGGTAGACCGCCTTGAGCGTGGCGCTGATCCGCTCCAGCAGTTCCGCAAAGCTCAGAGTTCTGCCGCAAGCAAACCGCACCGGGCTTTGGTTGGTGAACAGACCAGCGGTCTGCTTGTAGGCGCCGTTGGCGCGGTTGAGCAACGGCAAACCAACCGTGACCTCATCGCACTGAGCCGTGCGGGCGAAGTAGACATACAGCGCTCCAAGCAGCACGTGAAACCGGCTGACGCCAAGGGTCTCGGCAAAGGTGCCTAGGCGATCGTAAAAAGCCCTCGGCAGCGTCATCGATTCGCAACCGCTCCCCGCCAGCGCTCCACGGAACTTGCCGCGGTAGAAGGGCGTCAACAGCGGCTCAGGAGGCTCGAAGTGGTGATTACGCCAAAACACCCGATTTTGTTCAAACTTCGCCGAGTCGAGATAGACACGGTCGTCTGCGATAAAGGAGCGGTAGGAGGGAGTCTCCAGATCCTGTGTGCGACCAACCGCCAGATCGCTGTAAAGAGCCGCAAGCGAGCGGTTCAACAACGCAATCGCCCAACCATCCACGATGAGATGGTGGTATTGCATCAACCAGTAAAAATGGTCGTCCGCAAGCTTGATCAGGTCATAGCGGAACATCGGTTGGCCCTCCAAAGCGAAGGGCTCCTCAAAGCGCCGCCGCATGAACGCTTGGGCCGCCGCCTCGGGGTCGGCCTCGCCCGACACGTCTACCACCGGCACCCGGACGGGCCAGGGATCGACGAAAGCCTGCAGGGGTAGGCCATCCTCATCCCGCTCCGCTGTGAGACGCAGGCGCAGGCTGTCGTGACGCTTCACCAGGAGGTTCACCGCCTGCCCAAACATCACCGGATCGATCCATCCCGGCAGATCCACATAGCCGCCAATATTGTACAGGGGCACCCCGTCATGAAGCATCTGGTCGAACCAGATTTCCCGTTGCGGCGTGCTGAGGGGGAACAGGCGGAGCGCGGGGCGAACGGCAGGGGTCATGCAGAAGAACTGGGCGGGTCAGCAAGGGGATGGAGCGCCTGTCGTTGATCGGTTGCCAAGCGGATTGGCGCCAGGGAGGGCCTGGTCAGCCGATGGTTTTGTTCAGTCCTGCGGCACACTCCCACATCAACGTTGATCCTGCCTTGCGATCTGCGCATCAAGCAAGGTAGCAGGCGGAAACGGTCAAGACCGGCCGGAGTTGTTCAACGTGCGGTCTCGCACATTTCCGCAGGAGCCCCCGACAGGAGGCGGTGGAGAGAGGGGGGCATTCTTGAAGAAAGACAAAGGGGAGCCGAGCGTTTCCTGGGGAACAAAAGGCTCCCATTTTCCGCATCATCCTCTAGCACACCTGCCGTGCGCACGCTGTGATGGTCGTTTTCAGGCAAGTAACATTTTATCCTTGATGTGCCCTTGTACACCTGATGCCAAGGAATCCGAGGATAACCCCGCGGAAGCCTGAGCCGGCAAAGAAAGACATCATCGGAAACACGCGGCTGTATTTGCGTTCTCGCAGGCTCTAAAATTGAAGCGGGAGCGGCTTCGGCTGTTAGAATGGGTTGATTGCAAACATTAGGACCGGTTTTGCCGCCCGCGCCGCCCGCGCCGCTTGCGCCCCCCTGCCCCTGCTGATGCCCCTGGGTATCCTTGTTCCTAAACCTCCTCCCCATCCGCCGCCCCCTGACCCCCACCCCGGCTCCCGCTCCCCTCGCGGAAACACTCACTGC
>JBIPMZ010000257.1:0-3663 GCA_044376165.1 Cyanobium sp. | reverse complement strand
GTGGGCCACGGCGGTCCGATCCGTGCAGACGGGGAGGCGGCGCGCCGCTGGAACGCTCCCTGGCTGGACATCGCCCCCCGGGCCGGGCTGCTGCTGCTCTTCCCCGCCCAGCTGCCCCACGCGGTGCTGGAGAACGAAGATCCCGACGACAGCCGCTACTCGGTCAGCTTCGACCTGGCCCTCAGTGCCCCACCCGCCGCCGCCGGCGACGGCTCGCCGGAATACCTGGCGCCCCATCCCTCCGACTGGCAGGAGGTGCCCTGAGGCGCTCCTGCGCTCACATCCGCGACATCGCGCGGATCTTGGCCTGCTTGTCGGGGGAGAGGCCCTCCAGCTCCTCCAGGCTGGTCAGCCCGTCCTTGACGAAGCTGGCGAAGACGAACAGCAGGCCCGCGAGGCGGAACTCCAGCCGCCCCTCGATGGCGTGGCGCTGGATGCTGAGGAAATCATGAAAGCGCCAAACGTCCTCCGGCCCATCCAGCGCGGCGGCCTGGAGGCGCAGGGTCTCGATCAGCCCCTCCAGCTCGCGGCGCAGGGCCTGATCAAAGATGCGGCGGGCCAGGGCCTGCTCCTCGGCCGTCCAGCCGGCCAGTTCGGTTTCCATCTCTTTGCTGTCCATCCACCTCTGGGGAAGCTATCGGCTCCTCTGGGGCAACGCGAGGGTGGGGCCGTCAGGGCGCCGAACCGTCACCAAGCGTCGCTGTTCGGGCAGTTGGTACCAGGGGATCTCCGGATGCTCATGGTGTTCCCAGTGGTACCCGAAGTGGAAGCAGGCGAGCAGGGAGAGGGGGGCCGGCCAACCCAGGCTGGCGGCGCGATGGCGATCGCCGCTGCGCCCGCGGCTCTGGCGGTGGGGCAGGTAGGTGCCGATCACAAACAGCTGCAGCGAGCTGAGCAGCAGCGGCAGGGTCCAGAACAAAAGCAGGCGCTCCAAGGGGTGGGAGCGGAGCGGTGCGAGCAGTGCCAGGCAGAGCAGCCAGCTCCCCAGCAACAGGCCCATCTGGCCGGGGGTGAGATAGGAGGCCATGAAGTTGCCGTACCAGGCCAGGGCACCCGGCTGGCGGCCATCGTGATGGTCGGGATCGCCGGAACGGGCCGGACCTCGGTGGTGGGCCTGGTGGTGGCGCTGGCACGGCTCCCAGGGCAGGGCGGCGTAGAGGCCGAGCGCCAGGCGGCCGATCCGCTGGTTCCAGCGCGGCGAGCCGGGCCACAGGGAGCCGTGCATGGCGTCGTGGGCGGTGATGAACAGCCCCGTCTGAAGGAAGGTCCGCAACAAAACCGCCGCCACCACCACCGGCGGCGAAGAGCACCAGGCGGTTGCCGGGGGCGCCAGCAACAGCAGAAGCAAGCTGGTCAGCCAGGCCGCCATCAGAGCTGCCGCAAAGCCCAGCCCCCTCCAGGGGGACTGGGACAAGGGCGCGGATGGCGGGCGCCTGAGCGGCTCGCTCAACGGGCGAACTGGAGCAGATCGGCGGCGGAGGCCAGCAGATCGATCGCCACGAAATAGATCTTGCCCTGGGGATCGAGCAGGAAGCGCCAGGCCACATTCATGCCCACGCCGGCGCCAAACCAGGGGGTTTGCACCTTGCCGGTGACCTTGATCTGGGTGAAGCCCCCATCAGAAGGCTCGCTGACCCCACGATCAGGCAGAAGCTTGAGATTCTGGCAGTCTTCCCGGAAGAAGCGCAGCACCGCCTCGCGGCCCACGATCGGACGTTGGAAAGGCGGTTGCAGTGCCCCATCGGGCAGGAACAGCTCGATCAGGGCGTCGAAGTCGTTGGCGTTGAGCAGCTCCATGTAGCTGGAGACCGTGGCGTTGTCGATGCCTTCAATCACCACCCGAGAACGCTCTTCCGGGGCGGTGGGCGCCACAACCGGCTCGCTGACGCGCTGCTGCGCATCGATCTTCTCGGCGTCGTAGCCCATGTCCACCACGAAATTGCGCAGCACCGTGATCTGCTGGCCCTTATCGATGGTTTTGAGGGAGGAAAGAACGGCCGCGGCATTCGCGGAAAGTTGATAGCCCTCGGGGATGGGGGCCACGAGGCCCTGCTCCATCCACACCCCCAGCTGATACCAGAAGCCCAGCTTGATATTCACCGACCAGGAGGCATACCAGCGGGCGATCTCCGTATTGGCATGGTTGGCCAGATCCACCATCACCTGGCTCTGCTCGGCGAAATTCATCGCCCGAATGCGGTTGAGCACCGGCTCGGCAAACTGCATGCGCGCGGCACCGGGAGCTGCAATCGTGATGGTTTTGCCCATCTCTAAATAGGCAAACCAGATGAGCGCCAATTGATCTTCGGCACTCAGCAGGCGGTAGCGGGCCGTGAGGGCGGGCACCACATCCGCAGAACGGGTCTCCGGAAAGATCCGCGTTGCTCTATCGAGAGTAAACATCGCGTGCAGGCAGGGGAGTGCAGGGCAGAATCTAAGCCATTCTCCCGGCATCCTCAGGTCGGGTAACCGTCTGCGGCTGCTTTCGAACCGCGCGGCTGCTCTCGTCCTTGCAGAGTTAGGCGAAAGAATTCAGGGATCGCCGCCGCGCCTCCCCCCACCCGACGGCCCCGCTGGTCGGGGAGGATGGGAGCAGCGGCAGCAACCCGGTGTCCGACACCCTCACCTTCCAGATCACGGTCAGCCTCGATGGTGCGGCGTACGCCTTCCCCTGCCGGGACGACCAGACCGTGCTCGCCGCCGCCGAGGCCGCCGGGGTGCCGCTGCCCAGCTCCTGCACCGCCGGGGTCTGCACCACCTGCGCCGCCCTGCTGCGCAGCGGCACGGTGCACCAGCCCGATGCGATGGGGGTGAACCCCGAGCTGCGGGAGAAGGGCTACGCCCTGCTCTGCGTCGCCTGTCCCCGCAGCGACCTCGAGGTGATCGCCGGCCAGGAGGACGCTCTCTACGAGGCCCAGTTCGGCCAGTACCAGAAATGAGCACTCCCCCCTCGCCCCGGCTCGCCCCCCTGGAGCTGTGGCTGCGGCCGGAGCCCGCCCCGCTGCTCCCCCAGCTGCGCGCCGCCCTCGCCGCGGCCGGCGGCGAACCCCTGCGCTGGGCGATCACGGCGGTGGATCCCGAGCGGGGCCTGCGGCTGGAGGGGGTGGTGCTGAAGGAGGGCGACCCCCGGCAGGCCCCCCCGCGGTGAGCGGCCCGCCCCTGCCCACCCTGCTGCTGATTCCCACAGGGGTGGGTTGCGCCATCGGCGGCTACGCCGGCGATGCCCTGCCGGCGGCCCGGCTGCTCGCCGCCGCCAGCGGCTGCCTGATCACCCATCCCAATGCCCTCAACGCCGCAGCCCTCTACTGGAGCGATGCGCGGGTTCACTACGTGGAGGGCTGGAGCCTCAATCGCTTCGCCGCCGGAGATCTCGCCCTGGCGCCGGTGCGCCGCCAGCGGCTGGGCCTGCTGCTGGATGCTGGCATCGAGCCGGAGCTGCGCCTGCGGCACCGGCAGGTGGCCGATGCCTGCCGCGCCAGCCTGGGCCTGACGATCGGCCCGGTGCTCACCACCGATGCGCCCCTGGGGGTGAGCCTGCGGGCGGGGCCGAGCGGCGCCAGCTGGGGATCCCTGGAGCGACCCGATTCCCTGTTGCGGGCGGGGGAGCGCCTGCGGGCGGCGGGGGCCAGCGCCATCGCGGTGGTGGCCCGCTTCCCCGATGAC
>JBIPMZ010000256.1:0-3677 GCA_044376165.1 Cyanobium sp. | reverse complement strand
AAAGTAAATATCGTTAGTGAGTCTCAATGGGAGCGAAATGCTTTTATTTTGGCGGTTGACAAAGAGGCTGGCACTGATGCCTTGGCGATGGCGAATCGCTATCATGAAAGTGGGCTCACTCTGTATTCGCAGCCAAACTTCTTGCGATTGCTCAAGCCATCCTTCATTCCAAATGACCCCCTGTTTCCCCAGCAGTGGGCGCTTAAAAATACCGGTCAAGGGGGCGGAATCGCTGGGCAGGATATTCATGCAGTCAGTGCGTGGGATATTAGCAGAGGCTCTGGCACTGTCACAATCGCCATCGTTGACGAGGGAGTCGACTATACGCATTTAGACTTAAATACCCCCGGCAAGCTTGTTACGGGGTATGACGCGATAACCAAAACCAACAATCCCAATCCTGCCAATGATGATGCCCATGGCACAGCCTGTGCGGGGATCGCAGCAGCTAGCAGTGGCAACGGAATTGGAGTTAGTGGCGTAGCGCCAAACTGCCGTATTATGGGTGTGCGGATCGCCTATGGTGCGGGTAAAGGCTGGGTGACCACCGATGCACAGATTGCCGACGGAATTAATACGGCGGCGGCGCGAGGCGCCGATGTCTTGAGTAATAGTTGGACTGGCGGCTCGCCTTCTGCGGCTATTACCAATGCAATCCGCTCGGCAAGAACTTCCGGGCGCGGTGGACGCGGCTGCGTGGTTTGTTTTGCCGCGGGGAATGGTAACGGTGCTGTTCCTTACCCCAGCAACCTGCCCGAGGTAATTACCGTCGCCGCCTGTAATGAATGGGGTGAAAGGAAGAGCCCGACGAGTAAAGATGGAGAAACATGGTGGGGCAGTAACTTTGGCCCTCAGATAGATGTGTCCGCGCCGGGTGTTCACATTACCACGACGGACATTCGGGGCAATCGTGGTTATAATCATAGCGGCGACTATGTCTCTACATTTAATGGCACTTCTGCTGCCACGCCTCATGTTGCCGGTGTGGCCGCGTTGATCCTGTCGGTAAATCCAAATTTGAGGGGTGCAGAGGTTGAGGCCATGCTGCGGGCCTCCACCGATGATCTTGGTCAGCAAGGATATGATCACTTCACAGGTTTTGGTCGTATCAATGCGCTTAAAGCAGTTCGATCTGCGCTCCTGCGCTGGGATTCACCTCGTTTGATTCCAGGCTGGTTCGGTGCGGAAAATCAAGAGGGTGATATTGCTGTGGCTGACATATCTAAAAATGGTCGGCAGGATCTCTTGGTCTTTCATATCGATAATCCTGGCGGGGAAAATCATGGTTATTATCGAATTGGCTGGAACTTGGATAATTCTGGAAATGCTCAGTCCTGGTCTCCCGTGAAGTTGGTGCCAGGTTGGTTTGGCGCTGAAGACCAAGGGGCGGGTGTGGCTCTGGCCGATATCAACGCAAATGGAACCGTGGATTTGTTGGTCTTCCATGTCGATAACCCAAATGGTGAAAATCATGGATATTATCGAATTGGCTGGAATCTAAGCACGGCCGGTGACCCTGCCGGCGGCTGGTCTGCCATCAAGGCCGTGCCTGGTTGGTTTGGCGCTGAAAATCAGGGGGCTGGCGTAGCCTTGGCTGATATCAATGGAAACGGATCTCAGGATTTAGTCGTATACCATATTGACAACCCTGGCGGTGAAAATCACGGCTATTATCGCATTGGCTGGAATCTTAACGCCGCTGGAGATGTCGCCGGAGGTTGGTCTGCTATCAAGCCGATTCCGGGCTGGTTTGGATCGGAGGATCAAGGAGGTGGTATTGCAATTGCCGATCTCGATGGTGACGGCAGGCCAGAGCTTATCGTCTTTCATATTGACAATCCCAGCGGAGAAAACCACGGCTACTATCGTATTGGGTGGAGGCTCAATGCTGCCGGCGATGTGACCGGCGGCTGGTCCGAGGTTCGTGCCATTCCTGGCTGGTTTGGCTCGGAAAGCCAGGGGGGTGGCGTTGCCGTAAAAGATATCGATGGTAACGGCCGTAAGGATCTGGTGATTTATCAGATTGATAACCCCGCTGGCCAGAACCACGGATACTATCGTATCGGCTGGAACTTGAGCGCTTAGTATCTTTTAGTCTCGGTGCGATCACCCGGTCAACGCTTGTCGTTGCTCTGCCTGGCCATCGCATCCCCTCGGGCGGCCCCCTGAGCCTTGTTTCGTTGGCCGCCCGTTCCACAAAATGCGAATCCGCTCACGCGCACTCGGTTGGTGTGGCGCCCGCCGGGTAGCTAGAGAGGGTCATGTCCCCTCCTTGGGAGCCACTGCTGCGCCGCTGGCAGGAAGCCGGCCTGCTCGACGCCGAGCGCGTGGCGGCGATCCGTCAGTGGGAAGGCGCCCGTAAGTCGGACGACAGGCTGCAGGTCCCGGTGCGGATCGCGAGCGCGATCGGCGCCACCCTGCTGGCGGCTGGGATGCTGCTGTTCGTCTCCGCCCACTGGGAGGGGATGGGCCCCGGGGCGCGCTTCGGGCTGCTCCTGGCCCTGCTGGTGGCCACCCACGCCGCCGCCGTAGCCGCCGCCCCGGGCTTTCCCGCCCAGGCGGCCGCCCTGCATGCGGTGGGCACCGCAGCCCTGGGGGCTGGGATCTTCCTGGCCGGCCAGATCTTTCATCTCGCGGCGGATTGGCCCCAGGGACTGCTGCTCTGGGCGATCGGCGCCGGCCTGGGCTGGCTCCTGCTGCGCCAGTGGCCCCAGCTGGTGCTGCTGGCCCTGCTCAGCCCCGCCTGGCTGCTGGCGGAATGGTTCGTGCAGGTGAAGGCGCAGCTGCCGCAGGGCTCCCCCCCACCGACGGTGCTCCTCCAAATCCCCACCCTCGGGATCCTGCTGCTCTGTCTGACGGGCTTGGCCGCCGCCCCGGGCATCTCCCGATCCCCGGCGCGACGCGCCCTGCTCTGGCTGGGCGGCCTGGCTCTGCTGCCCGCCGGCCTGCTGCGAGCCTTCAGCCTCGCCTCGTTCGTGGGGGTGTCCTCCGGCCCGGCTCCTCTCGGGCTGCTGCTTCCTGGCTGGGCGGTGGCCATCGGCCTGCCCTTGCTGCTCACCTGGCGGTTGAAGCCCTCCGCCCTGGCGCCCCTCGGCCTGGCGACCGCCTGGCTGCTGCTGCAGGAGCCGCTGGCGTCGGCGAGTCCCGAACCGCTGCGGGAGAGCGGCTTCGGCTACCTCTGGTGGGGGGGCAGCGCTCTGCTGCTCGTGGCCTGGGGCCTGCAGGACCGCCGGCCGGAGCGCATCAATTTCGGCTTCGTCGCGCTGGCGCTCACGCTGCTCGCCTTCTACGGATCTGAGGTGATGGACAAGCTGGGGCGTTCCGCCAGCCTGGCGGGCCTGGGGCTGCTGTTCCTCGCCGGCGGTTGGGCTCTGGAACGCTGGCGCCGCCGGCTGCTGGCCCGCCTCCAGCGCCCCCCCGTCGCCAGCCCCCCATGACCCGTCGCCGCGGCCTGCTGCTGCTCGCCCTCCAGACGGCGCTGCTGCTCTCCTTGGCGGGGCGCCTGCTGCTGGATCGCGCCCTGCGGCCCCGAGGCTGGGCCCGCACCGCGCCGATCGATCCGGAACTGCCGATCCGCGGCCGCTACCTGAGCGTGGTGCTGCAGGTGCCGGTGCAGGGCCTGAGGGCGGGCCAGCCCTGGCCCGACACGCTGCGGCTGGTGCCCCGGGGCGATCGGG
>JBIPMZ010000382.1:0-3699 GCA_044376165.1 Cyanobium sp. | reverse complement strand
CCACCCGGCGCGCACCCAGCCGGGCCGCCTCCAGGACGCGCAGGCCCTCATCCGCCTCGCCGGCGTGCAGGGTCAGCGGCACGCCGGCCTCGCACAGCCGGGCCAGCAGCGCGGCATGGCGCGTGGCAGGCCAGCCGGCTTCAGGGCCGGCCAAGTCGAAAGCAATGACGCCGCGGCCCTGCCAGCGCAGCGCCAGCTCCGCGGCGCGCGCGATCTGCGCATCGCTCTCCTGGCGCATGGCGCAGACGATCAGGCCGCTGGGCAGGGGGCTGCGCGCCAGGCCGGCCAGCAGGGCGCTCACCGCCTCATCGCCCGGGACGCCGAAGGGCTCGAACAGCAGCGGCGCGATGCGGAACTCCGCCAGTACGCAGCCGTCCAACCGCGCATCCTCCGCCGCCTCAAAGGCCACGCGCTCCAGCGCCTGCGGCGTGGCCATGGCGGCCACGGTGAGCGCAAAGCCCTTGAGGTATTCCACCAGCGAGCCGGCGTGCGCCCGCTCGTCGAACCAGCGCACCAGGCCCGGCACGTCGGTCGCGGGTGCGGGCAGGCCGCGCGCCTGCAGCAGTTCCAGCAGCGTGGCCTCGCGCAAGCCCCCGTCCAGGTGCTCGTGCAGCAGCACCTTGGGCAGGGTGCGCGCGGTGTCCAGCAGGGCCTGGAGGTCGGGGGTGTCCATCAGGCGATGCTAGCAATCCTGATCGGGACGGACCGCGAGGCCGTTCAGAACCGTCCGGGCCGGTAGGGCTGCGGGTCGATCGCGGGCGAACGCCCTGTCAGCAGGTCAGCCACCAGCTCGGCCGTGGCCGGCGCGGCCGCCAGGCCCACGTGGCCGTGGCCGAAGGCGTGGAGGACATCAGGACGGGCAGGCGACGGCCCGATCACCGGCAGGCCGTCGGGCGTGGACGGGCGGTGGCCCAGCCAGCGGGAAGTGGGTGAGGCTGCGTCCACACCTGCAACGCCACCTGCATCGGTACCTGCATCGCCACTCAGCGCCGGAAACATCCGCCGCGCAAAGCCCGCCAGCAATTCGGCGCGGCGCCAGTCTGGCGCGGCACTCACGGCCGCCAGTTCCACCTGCCCGGCCACGCGCAAGCCGCCGCGTGTGGGCGTCATGGCCATCTTGCCGTCTGACGGCATCACCGGCAGGCACAAGCGCACGGGCGCGTTCGCCAGCACCACGTGGTAGCCGCGCTCGCTGGCCAGCGGAATGCGGTCGCCCAGCTGCCGCGCCAGCGCGGCCGAGGCGATGCCCGCGGCGATGAGGGCGCGCCCGCAGGCCACCGCGCCCTGATCAGTGCGAACGGCCGCGAGCCTCGCGCCCTCGAAGACAAAGCCCGTGGCCCGCGCCCGCACCAGGCGGGCGCCTTTGGCCACGGCCTGCTGCACCAGCGCCGCGACGTAGGCGCCCGGGTCCAGACAATGCCCGCCGGCCGCCACCCGGATGCCCAGGCCGTAGCGCGGGTCCACATCGGGCAACAGCTCGCGCAGGGCTGGGCCTTCGAGCTCGGTCCACTGCACGCCGTTGTCACGCCGCAGCCGCCAGGACAGGGCCTCGGCCTGAAAAGCGGCACGGTCGGGGTAGAGGTACAGCAGCCCGCGCTGCACCACCAGATCGGCCACGCCGGCCTGCGCCGCGTGTTGCATGTGGCGCTGCGGCGCGTCCTTCAACAAAGCCGACAAGGCGCGCGCCGTCGCCTCCACCCGCGCCACCGAATGGCCGGCCCAGAGAAAGCGCAGCAGCCAGGGCAACAAGCCGGGCAGGGCCGGCCAGCGGATCACCAACGGACCATCGGCATCGCTCAGGTAGCCGGGCACCTTCCTCCACAGCCCCGGCGTGGACATGGGCACCACCGAAGCCGGGCTGAGCCAGGCCCCGTTGCCAAAACTCGCCGCCTGCTCACCCCCAGGCTCGCCCGGCTCGATGAGCGTGACCTGATGACCATCACGCAACAGCGCCAGCGCCGCCATCGCACCCACGATGCCGGCGCCGATGACGGTAATGGGGTGGCCGCCGCTCATGGTGCCCGCAGTGGCGGCCTCCAATGGGGTCATGCCTCCCAGCGCTGGGTGGTGATGCTGGCCAGAGCCTCCTCATCCACCTCGATGCCCAGACCCGGCCCTTGCGGCAGATGGCTCATGCCGCCTTCCAGGCGCACGGGCGTCTTCAGCACCTCCACCCCGAGGACATAGCTGGAGGTGTAGAACTCCGCCCCCAGGCAGATATTGGGTGTGGCGCACACGGTATGGATGCCCGCCGCGATGGCGATACCTCCCTCGTACATGGTGCCGCCGTAGCCGGCGATGCCAGCGGCCTCGGCGATGGCGGCGATTTCCTGAGCGCGCCGCATGCCGCCGCACTTCATGAGCTTGATGCTGACGCAGTCTGCAAACCGGGTACGCGCCATCTCGAGGGCTTCTGCCGGGGTGAACACGCTCTCGTCCGCCAGCAGCGGTGTGTCCAAGGCTCTGGCGATCTCGGCCATCGCATCGCGCCGGTCACGGGGCACCGGCTGTTCAATGAAGCCTGGCGAAAACACCTCGATATCCCTCAGCTTGGGCAGCGCGTCCCAGGGGTCCAGGCCCTGGTTGTAGTCCACGCGGATCTGGGCATCATGGGGCAGCACCGCCTTGAGCCGTTCCAGGCGCTGCAAGTCCTCCCGGTGGGAGGCAAAGCCCGTCTTGACCTTGAACAGCCGCACACCCCGCGCCAGTTGCTGGGCGGCGAACGCCAGATCCTCGTCAAAGTCCGGGTTGGCGATGGACACACTCAGGGGGATCGCATCGCGAAAGACGCCGCCCAGGAGTTCAGCCACTCGCAACCCGCAGGCTTGCCCCTGAAGGTCCATCAGCGCCATCTCCAGCGCCGCCTTGGCTTCGGCGTGCCCTACCAGGGTGCGGTCAGCCGCGCGCAGGATACGTGGCAAGTGCTCAGGCTCTTGGCCCACCACGAGCGGGCGCAGGTAGACCTGCAAGGCTTGCGCGCAGCCTTCGGCCGTACCTGAAAACACCGACCACGGGGCCGCCTCACCCCAGCCCACCTGCCCGCTACGGGTGCACAGGCGCAACACCACGCCGGGCATTGCATGTTCGATGTCGCCCACGCCGTGGCGGCGCTTCATCCGCAGCGGCCAGCGGACCAGGTGCACCGACATCGATTCGATCGTGTGGTCTGCGCTCATCCTGGCAGGCCTCCCGTGCGTGAATCCGCTTGCGGTCGGCGCAGCCACCACAGCACCCCAAGGGCCACTGCCTCGATGGCCACGCGCCACCACACCTCCACCCCATTGGACAGGATCAGGAGCAAGGCGCCGGCCACCATCGTCACGCGCAAGCCACGACCCAGGTCCCCCCGGAAATAGCCGGACAGGCCGGCAGCCACCAGCGTCAACCCCATCAAGTACAGCAGCAGCTGCCCCACGATGCCGGCCACCGGGCCCTGCATCAGCAAGGCGGGCGAGAACAGGTAGGAGTAACCCACCAGAAAGCCCGCCAGTGCGAGCCGGAAGGCCGCCAGGCCGCTACGCATCGGGTCTGCCCCCGCGATAGATGCCGCGGCGTAGGACGCCACTGACACCGGCGGTGTGGCATCGGCCAGGATGGCGAAGTAGAAGACGAACATGTGCGCCGCCAACAGCGGAACACCCATCTTGATCAAGATGGGGGCGCCGATGGCCGCGCCGATGATGTAGGCCGCCGTCGTGG
>JBIPMZ010000255.1:0-3717 GCA_044376165.1 Cyanobium sp. | reverse complement strand
CCCGCCGCAGCGCCGCCGCCAGGGCGCAGCCGGCGACCCCCGCCCCGATCACCCCCAGCGACGCTGAGAGGACCGGGCGGGGGGAGCCGATCAAATTCCCAGCCTCCGCCAGATCACATCCAGATGAGCCTGGTGCAGATCGGTGGCGAAGCAGGCCGCCAGCGACTCCGGCGCAAGGCGGCTGGTGACCTCCGGATCGCCCTCCAGATTGGCGCGGAAGTCGCCGCCGCGGGTGTTCCAGGCGCTGTGGGCATGGCGCTGCACCACCCGGTAGGCCTCCTCGCGGCTCATGCCGCTCTCCACCAGGGCCAGCAGCACCCGCTGGCTGAACACCACACCGCCGTAGACGTGCAGGTTGCGGGCCATGTTCTCCGGGTAGACCCCGAGGCCCTTCACCACCGCGCCCATCTCCCGCAGCATGAAGTGCAAGGTGACCGAGCAGTCGGGCAGCATCATCCGCTCCACGGAGCTGTGGCTGATGTCCCGCTCGTGCCAGAGGGCCATGTTTTCCAGGGCCGCGATCGTGTACCCGCGCAGCACCCGCGCCAGGCCGGAGATGCGCTCACTGCGGATCGGGTTGCGCTTGTGGGGCATCGCCGAGCTGCCCTTCTGCCCCTTGGCGAAGTTCTCCTCCACCTCCAGCACATCGGTGCGCTGCAGGTTGCGGATCTCGGTGGCGAAGCGCTCCAGGGAGGCCCCCACCAGAGCCAGGGTCTGCACGTATTCCGCGTGGCGGTCGCGGGAGATCACCTGGGTGCTGGCGGTGTCGGGCACCAGGCCAAGCCGTTGGCAGGTGAGCGCCTCCACCTCGGGATCGGTGTTGGCGTAGGTGCCCATGGCGCCGCTGATCTGCCCCACGCTCACCACGGTCTCCAGCCGTTCGAGCCGCTCCCGGTTGCGCTCGGTCTCCGCCAGCCAGCCGGCCAGCTTGAAGCCAAAGGTGATCGGTTCGCCGTGGATCGCATGGGAACGGCCGATCATCACGGTGTTCTTGTGCTGCCGGGCCAGCTCCCGCAGCGCTTCCGCCAGGATCGCCAGCTCGCGGCGCAGCTCCTGCACCGATGCGCGCAGCTGGAGGGCCAGACCGGTGTCGAGCACGTCGGAGCTGGTCATCCCGACATGGATGAAGCGGCCGGCATCGCCGACATACTCGTTGACGTTGGTGAGGAAGGCGATCACGTCGTGGCGCACCTCCGCCTCGATCTCGAGGATGCGCGGCACCTCGAAGCGGGCATGGGCCCGGATGCGCTCCATCGCCTCGGTCGGCACCCGGCCGAGGCTGGCGTTGGCTTCACAGGCCGCGATTTCCACGTCCAGCCAGCTCTGGAACTTGGCCTCCTCGCTCCAGAGGCGGCCCATCTCCGGCAGGGTGTAGCGCTCGATCAAGGGCGGCAACGCTCGCGACGGCTCCAACCTATCTAGGCGCCTCGTCGCCCCCGCGAAAACATTCAGGCGGCCGCTGTGAGCTGACGGTGGGCCACCTCCCAATGCACCGCTGAACCCCAGGACTGCTGCCGCACCCAGCAACGCCCCCCGCGGCAGAGGATCAACTGGAAGGGGGGAAGGTCGGCGGGTTGGTTGCGCAGCCGCACGAAAGTACCCGGACGGAGCAGCTCCAGCACGTTGGCGGGCAGGTCGGGCACCGCTTCGAGGTGCGGGGAAGCGGGAGGGGGGGTGGGGAAGCCGGGGGGCGGCATGCCGGCCGTCTCAGCGGTGGGGACATTCTCTGGCGGATGCGCCGGGATCGGGGGCCGCGATCCGGATTTATTCCGCTTTGGGTTGTGGTTGCATGACGAAAGCCCCGTCTCCCATGGCCCGCAAGCAGCGCCTCGATCTGGAACTCGTGCGTCGCGCCCTGGCGGTCAGCCGGCAGCAGGCGCAACAGCTGATTCGGGCCGGCCGGGTGCGCAGCGGCGCCACGGTGCTCGACAAGCCCGGTGCCCCGGTGGGACCCGAGCTGCCACTGGCGGTGGAGTCGCCGCCGCGCTTCGTCTCGCGAGGGGGCGAGAAGCTGGTGGCGGCGCTGGAGGGGCTGCCGATTCCGGTGGCGGGCCGGGTGTGCCTGGATGCCGGCATCTCCACGGGCGGCTTTACCGATTGCCTGCTGCAGCGCGGCGCGGCGCGGGTGTACGGCATCGACGTCGGCTACGGCCAGACGGCCTGGACGCTGCGCACCGATCCGCGGCTGGTGCTGCGGGAGCGCACCAACCTGCGCCATCTCACCCCAGAGCAGCTCTACGGCCCGGAGGATGCCCGCCCCGATCTGGCGGTGGCCGACCTCTCCTTCATCTCCCTGACGCGGGTGCTGCCCGCCCTGCAGGCGCTGCTGAGCGCCCCGGGGGGGCAGGCCTCCGCGGAGGCCATCCTGCTGGTCAAGCCCCAATTCGAGGTGGGGCGCAGCCGGGTGGGCAAGGGCGGGGTGGTGCGCGACCCCGGCGCCCACGCCGATGCCCTCCGCGAGGTGATCGCCGCCGCCGCCGCGCTCCACTGGCCAGCCAGCGGGTTGGTGGCCTCCCCGATCACCGGGCCCGCGGGAAACCATGAATATCTGTTGTGGCTGGGCGGCAGCGGCGTGCCTCCCACGGCGGAGGGCATTCGCGCGCTGGTGGCCGCCACCCTGGCCGGGGACTGAGTCTGCAGGCTTGGGCCAAGCGGGGCGGCCGCAGGGCGCTAGCGGCAGGGTGGCGGCTCAGATGGCGTCGGAGTCGCGGTCGCCGGTGCGGATGCGCAGCACGGCATCGATCCCGCTGATGAAGATCTTGCCGTCGCCGATCTCGCCGGTGAGGGCGGCGTTGCGGATCGCGTCGACCACTGTTTCGACGCGCTCATCATCGACGACGATCTCAAGTTTGAGCTTTTGCAGAAATTCCACCGTGAATTCTGAGCCGCGGTAGCGCTCCACCTGGCCTTTCTGACGCCCGAAGCCCCGCACCTCGCTGACCGTCATGCCGACGATGCCGGCGTTCACCAAGGCGATCTTGACATCTTCAAGCTTGAAGGGGCGAATGATGGCTTCGATTTTTTTCATGGAAGCGGCCGGGCGGTCTGTCGTGTGGGTGAGAAGTCTCTCACTCGGATGTCCCCGGATGGGGTACGGCACCATTAGGCCCGAGCCGCGTCGGTTCTGAAGTGGCCGTTGCTACGCCCGCCCGCCTGAACCCTCTCTGCAGGCTCCTGTACGGTCGGGCCATCCCCCCAGCCACCCGCGAGGCTGCGCGCCGCCATGACCAGCGCCCCTGACGCCACCCGCACCCCCCACTACGGCGCGCGGGCGATTGCGGAGGCCGAGCTGCTCTGCTTCGACAACCCCCGCCCGGGACGAAGCTACGAAATCGCGATCGAGCTGCCGGAGTTCACGTGCCTCTGCCCCTTCTCCGGCTACCCCGATTTCGCGGTGCTGCGGCTTCTTTATCAGCCTGGCCCGCGGGTGATGGAGCTCAAGGCCCTGAAGCTCTACATCAACAGCTACCGCGAGCGCAGCATCTCCCATGAGGAGGTCACCAACCGCATCCTCGACGACTTCGTCGCCGCCTGCGAGCCGGTGTGGATGCAGCTGGAGGCCGACTTCAACCCCCGCGGCAACGTCCACACCGTGGTGCGCGTCAGCCACGGCGTGCGTCAGCCCTGCTGATCCTCCACCCCGGCGAGCAGCACCGGCAGCTCTGCAGCGAAGGCGGTGAGGTTGCGGTTGCAGAGGCCCGCCACATGCAAACGGCC
>JBIPMZ010000274.1:0-3512 GCA_044376165.1 Cyanobium sp. | reverse complement strand
GCTGAGGTTCGCTCATCGCGTCTTCGGCAGTCGCGGCAGTCTGATCCAGATCCAGGCCAGAGAGTTCACCTGCTTGCGGTGGCTTGCCAGAGGGGGAGGGGAAACGCGGAAATCACTCTGGCGTTGCCATGCACCGAACGAGCTGCGGCGTGACGGCAACGTCCCTCGAACCTGATGTCCACGTCTGGGTGCAGCAGCTGCAGGGAGCTGGTGAGCCGGCTTAGGGTCTTGCCCGGTCATCTACTCCTGTGGGAGCTCCAGCCCGATCGCCGCAGATACTGCAGCATATGCGAGCAACGACGGGCGATTGAGCGGTTGTTGAAAAAACCCAAGCTTGGCTGCCAAAGCGGTCGAAGCCCTGTGTACCGCACACGACTCGGCGGAGCTCACCCCGCCCACTCCACCGCCTCGCCATAGCCCAGCAGGGTTTTGTCCGTGGTCAGCAGGCGGAGGTGCTCCTGCAGGGCTTGGGCCACCAACAGGCGATCGAAAGGATCGCGGTGGAGCCAGGGCAGATGCTGCACGGCGAGCACATGCTCAGCCTCGATCGGCAGCTCCTGGAATCCCTCCCGCAGCAGGCCGGCTCGGAAGGCTGAGGGGTTCACCTGGAAGTCGGCACGGCCGAGAGAGGACTGGATCGCCACTTCCCAGAGGCTGACGAGGCTGAAGAACAAAGGGTCGTCCATGCTCTCCAAGCGGCTTCGGGCCGGCAACGGCAGCTGTTCCGGCATGGAGGCCCACCAAAGCAGCAGATGGGTGTCCACCAAAAACCCAGCAGGCTTATTCGCCAAAGAACATCTCCTCCATTTCCTGCTGGAAATCAGCCTTGAGGTCGGCGCTGATGGTCGCCTGGCCCCTCAGAAAACCGCCGCGGCGCGGGCCAACGGCGGCGGCGAGCGGCACCAGTCGCACCAGTGGCTTGCCGGCCCGGGCGATCACCACCTCCTCGCCAGCCAGGGCCTGATCCACATAGCGCGAGAGGTGGGTTTTGGCGTCGTGGAGGTTCACCTGCATGGGACGACTTTCAAGGTGGCTTAGTCTACCCTGGTGGCTAAGCCATGGCCTCTGCCGCTCCTGGGGCCGTCCCACCTCCAGTCCCCGCAGGCGCCGTTTGAGCCGCTGAATGCGAGCCAGATCGATGAGGACCAGGGCCAAGACGGGAGACTCCCAGCAGGTGGGCGCGGGAAATGGCCCCGCGGTCGACAAGCTCAACGCGCCCAAGCGCCATCCGGAATCCCATCGGGGAGGACCGCACGCCGATGTCTTCGGCCCCGATCACGCCCTCGCCGCCTCGCGGGCAGTCCCCACTGGGCACGTCGTAGCGGGCGAGCGGTTGACCTGCAGGGCGGCTGTGGGCAGCGCTGGAGTGAGCTTCGTCAGCTTCGTCGCATTGACGGCTCAGCCTGGATCCCCTGACGCAGGCTGCAAGGCGAGGGAGGGCCCGGCCAGGCCGTTCCGCCCGCGGCTCTCCCTTCTTACGCTGGCCAAGACCATTGACTCCGGGTTCGGTCATGGCCTCCACGGCCTCCTCCGACTCTCTCCCCCGCGGCGATGCGCCCGGTGCGGAGCGCTCGGGGGGCCCGCACCATGCCCGCTTCTCGGTGGCGGAATTTCATCGCCTCTGTGAGCTGCTGCCGGAGCGGCGGCTGGAGCTGATCGACGGGGAGGTGTTGGAGGTGATCGCCAAAGGAACCCGGCACACCGCCGTGGTGCATCGGCTGGCGCGGGCGTTTGCGCCCCTGCTGGAGAGCACCAGCGACACAGCGGCTGCCCCGCCGCCCTGGGAGCTGCGCATCGAAGCCCCGCTGGATCTCGGCGAGGGGCAGGAGCCTGAACCCGATCTGGCGGTGGTGACGGCCCGTGCCGATGCCTGGCTCCATGCCCATCCCACCGCCGCCGATACGCTGCTGGTGGTGGAGGTGGCGGACGCCAGCCTGGCGTACGACCTCGACACCAAGATGCGCCTCTATCGCCAAAGCGGCATCGCCAACTATTGGGTGGTGGATGTGCGGGATCCAGCCTGCTTCTTTTTGCTGCAGCAGCCCCAACCCGATGATTTGCTGCTGACCCTGCGCCAGCGGGTGGAGGCGTTGGTGGCGGAGCTGCGGCAGGGCTAGGAGCCTGTTGCGGACTCGGACTCGTCCAGCGACCGGAGGCGCCGCTTGGGGCGCTCGATATCACTTGCTCCGCCAACACGCTCAGGTTGGTGCTGAGGGATGATGATCTGAGCCAACTGCGATTGTTATGGGAGTGGAGGAAGGCTTCGAGCACAGCGTTTCCACCAATGCCCTTCGTGCGCAGCAGTTGAGCCTGCTCACGGCCGCACAGGGATTACAATCACAACGCAGCCCTTGTTGATCGCGGAGGTGGAAGACGAACCGATGGATGGATCCCAAATAATCGCGATCAACGTCGAGAGGCATCCCCTGACGCGAGGATCCCTCCGAGCCGCTCGGCCAAAACGACTACGTGCGGCGCCGTCATCATGGTGATGTGGGTCCCCGGCACCTCCTCAACAATCACATCCTGTTCCGTCCCCGCAGCCCAGCCCCAGGCTGGACGGTGATCCACAAAAGCTTCCGCCCCGCCACGATCGCGAGCCAGCAGCAGATGGATCGGAGCGTTCAACCGTTCCGCGATGTGCAGGCCTTGATGGGCATTCAGCGCAGCGCGGTAGACCGCCGCCAGCGCTTTGAGCTCCTCCACACCAGCGCTGCGGGAGAAGAGCACACCGCTCGTCTGGAACGCCGCCAGCACCTTGGCGTAGGCCTCTTCTGCGTTGGGTTCGGAGAGGATGACCCCCCGGCTGATCCCCAACGCCACGCCAGCCAATTCCTCAAACACAGCGACGAGATCGGCCAACACCTCCCGCTCCGTGCGCTCGGGCTGAGCTTGGCCAGGATCCGGAGCGCTTGTATCCAAGATCACCAGGCGGGCCACGGTCTCGCCCTGCCGCTCCAGCTGCCGGGCCAGCTCGAATGCCACCCGGCCGCCGGAGGAATGGCCGGCCAGATAGTAAGGGCCTCGGGGCTGCTGGCGGCGCAAGGTCTGCAGGTGGTGGGCGGCCAATTCCCGCACAGACGAAAAGGGCGGCCGGCCATCCAGACCCGGGGTGGGCAGGGCCAGCACCGGGCGACCCTCGCCCAGGGCTTCCGCCAAGGGCTGGAGGTACAACACCGAGCCAATGGCGCCGGGCAGAAGAAACAGGGGCGGGTCGCCACCCTCTGGCCGCAAGGGCACCAAGGCGGCAGCCTCCTCCGCCAGCCGGGAATCGCCCACTGCCTCGGCAAGCCCGCGTAGGGAGGGGTACAAAAACACCGCTCCCACCGACAGGCGAACGCCGAAGGTTTGCTCGATCTCGCTCAGCAGGCGGAGGGCCAGCAGGGAATGGCCGCCGAGAGCAAAGAAATCATCCTGGCGACCCACACGCTCGATCCCCAGCAGCTCCACCCACAACGCCGCCAAGGCCTCCTCCACAGAACCCGCGGGCGGCTCGTAGGCACGCACGGCGT
>JBIPMZ010000254.1:0-3719 GCA_044376165.1 Cyanobium sp. | reverse complement strand
GGGCGCGCCATGCTCGTGGTTCGGTCAGACGAGGAGCAACTGGGAGCTGCCGGAGCGCTGAAGCCGCCCGCGTGAGCAGGGACAGCCGCAAACCAAGGGATTGCAGGTTAATCGGATCCCGAGTAAACTGGAATTACTTGCAATCCAAGTGGCGTCATGGCATTGGATGGCGCGGACGCCGCTCCGCTCGCCGGGGAGCAGATCCTCCGGACCCCCGCCCAGCTGGCTCAGCTACTCATCGCCTTGCGCCGCCAGCGCCGGATCAGCCAGACGGCGCTGGCCCAGAAGGCCGGCGGCATCAGCCAGGCCCGTCTCTCGGCCCTGGAGCTCAATCCAGGGCGGTTCACCCTGGAGCGGTTGCTGCTGCTCCTCGCCGCCCTCGATCTGGAGCTGGTGGTGCGGCCGCGTCGCCAGGCCCCTGAGCCGGCGCAATGGTGAGCGGCCGGGCCAGCCGCGCGCGCGCGCTGGCTGTTTGGATGAATGGTGAGCGGGTGGGGGAGTGGCGTGTGCCGGGGCGAGGCCCGCAGGAGTTCCATTACGACCCGGCCTGGTTGGCATCGCCGCAGTTCCGGCCCCTCTCGCTCTCCTTACCGGCGGCCCTGGGCAATCCCCCGCTGCGGGGGGAAGGGGTGGAGGCTTGGTTCGCCAATCTCCTTCCGGACAACGACGCCATCCTGCGGCGCCTGCAGCGGCGTTTCTCCCTGCCCAGCACCCGTGCCTTTGATCTGTTGTGGGCGCTGGGCCGCGACTGCGCCGGAGCCGTGCAGCTCCTGCCCCCCGGCGAAGAACCTGAGGGTCTGGATCGCATCGAGGCCACGCCGCTTTCGGAGCCGGCCCTCGCTCGTCTGCTGCAGGCGGTGGTGGCGGACCCGTTGCCGGGGGTCGCGACCGCCGAGGAAGAGGAGCTGCGCCTCTCCATCGCCGGAGCCCAGGAGAAAACCGCCCTGCTTTGGCATCAGGACCAGTGGTGCCGTCCGCGGGGCAGCACCCCCACCACCCATCTGTTCAAGCTGCCGATGGGGCGGGTCGGCAGCGGCCAGATCGACTTCTCCAGTTCCGTGGAGAACGAATGGCTTTGCGGCCGCATCTTGGCGGCCTATGGCCTGCCGGTGGCGGCCAGCCGGCTGGCGAGCTTCGCGGGCCAGCGTTGCCTGATCGTGGAGCGTTTCGATCGGCGCCTACACCCAAGCGGCCGTTACTGGCTGCGCCTGCCGGTGGAGGACTTCTGCCAGGCCACCGGTACGCCGCCGGAGCAGAAGTACGAAAACCAGGGTGGGCCCGGCATGGTGGCCATCGCCGCGCTGCTTGCCCAGTCCACGCAAGCGGCGGCGGATCTGCGCCGCTTCTTCCGCGCCCAGGTGCTGTTCTGGATGCTGCGAGCGATCGACGGCCACGCCAAGAACTTCAGCGTCTTCCTGCTGCCCGGTGAGGCCTACAGGCTCACCCCGCTCTACGACGTGCTCTCGGCCTGGCCCGTGATCGGCAAGGCAGCCGGCCAGTGGCCGGAACAGGAGCTGCGCCTGGCGATGGCCTGGCAGGGCAGCAAGAGCCGCACCAGCAAGCCCATGCAGGTACAACACCGCCACCTGATCCGCACCTCCCGCCGCATGGGCCTGGGCGCTGAGGCCGAGGCCCTGGTGGCCGACTTGGTGGCCCGCACCCCCGAGGTGATCGCCACGGTGCAGCAGGAGCTGCCCAGCAGCTTCCCGGAGCCATTGGCCGCCTCGATCCTGGCGGGGCTGCAGGCGTCCGCGGAGCAACTGCAGAGGCAGCTCAGTTCAGCCTGAGCGGAGATCCTGCTCCATCCGCCGCGACGCCCGCTCGAAGGCGGCATCCACTTCGTCG
This sequence comes from Cyanobium sp., assembly GCA_044376165.1. Taxonomy (GTDB): domain Bacteria; phylum Cyanobacteriota; class Cyanobacteriia; order PCC-6307; family Cyanobiaceae; genus Cyanobium. Next base: position 1,874 of record JBIPMZ010000254.1, on the reverse strand, counting down.
TCTCCAATCCAGCGGCTGTAGGCGGCGAGGTGCGTCTCCAGGCTGTGGCCCATGGCCGCCGCCACGAACTTGGTGGGCAGCATCGGACAGAGGGTATGGGCCCGGTGGGCGTAGGCATGGCGGCAGGAGTAGAGCACCAGCTTCTCGCCCTGTTCTTCGTAGCGGCTCCGCAGGTGCTGCCAGAGTTCACGGCGTCGCATGTACAACCCCATCGCATCCGCCCCCAGGCCCGGTTTCATCCGGGGGAGCCGATCCGAGCAAAAGTTGTCCTCCAGGTTCCATGCCGCAGCCCAATGATCACAGGGCAGCAATCGCAGCGGACGGGGCTCGGTCCTGCCCCGGCTGGAAACCTTGGAATAGGTGCACCAGAGACGCCCGTTGCGGACTTCAAGGTGCTGCAGTTCCTCCGGCCGCAATCCATAGGCGGATAGCAGCTGGAACGCATAGCACCACTTGCGATCGGGAATCGCCTCCACCAACGCCAGAATTTCATCCACCGTCAGTGGCGTCGTCACGGAGGCCGACTCCCGCCGCCGCCCCACATAGGGAGTCAGATCGAGAGGGGGCGCCCAGGCTGGCGGAAGTCGGCCGGTGTCCACACCCCATCGGAGGATCGCCGCGGTCTGCTGCACCTGGAGCTGCCGCCCTCGGCATCCAGGCTGCGTGGACCAGGGAGCGATGATGGCCTCCAGGAGCTGCACCGGCGTCTGGCAACGATCCACCGCCGCCAGGATCAACCTCATGCGGCGGACATAGACCTTGGTCCATGTCGTTGGCTTGATCTCGCCGCTGCCGAGCTTTCGTTCCCGGAAGGCGTCCACCAACGCCGGCCAGTGGACCCTCTCAACCTCCTGGCCACCGCTGGCGATGTCGTTGCTTGTGCCGTCGTTGCTGGAGAGAGCCGAAACGATTGTCTCGATCGGCTTGCCAGCGTTGAGGCCGCGATACACCGCGAGGGCGGCATCCCGGATCGCATCCACGTTCTCCGGCGACCAGTCGATCGGCAGCGGCACCTGGCGGCGTCGCCCATGACCCAAAGCTTCCGAGATGTTGATCCGCGCCTTGCCCCGCTTCTCGTTGACCGTGAGGCCAGAGCGGCAGCCCTCGAGGGAGAGAGTGTGGGAGAGACCTGCCCTCAGGAGCGTTACCCAGTCACTCGTGCGGGGCATGGGAGAGATCTTGGGAGAGATTCTGCCCCACAGGCTGGCACGCTGTGGCACCGAGAGCCAGTCAATGGCGCCCCTAAACCCAGTGCCAGCAAGGCTTTTTCGCCGAGATCCCGCTTGCAGCCCGGCGCCTCGAAATCAGCAAAAAGCGAGCTTTGGGAGCATCAGGTCGCAGGTTCGAATCCTGTCGCCCCGACTGAGGTTTGAGGGATTGGTCAGGGAGCATGTGAGCAACTATGTGAGCAAATAACCGCTCTGCTCACCTTGCCCCGTCTCCCGTGGAGCCGTCCGTGAGCAAGCTGGGCTCCGTGTCGGCCCCGCTTTGGCTCTGGTTGAGAGGGCGGCTCTGGCAGCGAGCGCTTGGACCAGGCGCCGGTCCTACGGCATGGTTGGTCGGGGAAGGCCCCCGTCCGGCGGACCAGCAGGTGGACAAATCCCACGGGTACGGGGATCGAGGGCGCAGCGTGGTACCTCCGTCGCGGCGCACCGCAGGACGGAGCGCCGCATTGACACGCCGGTGGTCTTTGCTCACCCAAGTGAGCAGCGAGGCCCCCACCCCCAGCCGTGAGGAGCCCACGCCATGAGCTCCGCCCATTCCTCCTTCCCCGCCCGCAGGCTGGTCCTGCTCGCCTTCCTCGGCGGCGGCAGGCTTCCTCGACACGCCCTGTTGCTTCCTTCCGGAGTGGGGCCATGACCAGCAGCATCGAA
>JBIPMZ010000355.1:0-3729 GCA_044376165.1 Cyanobium sp. | reverse complement strand
CGCTTCGTCGCGGGAGCGCAGACCGCGCGCGACGAACTCTGCATGGACGCGGCGCCGCTCGACGCTCGCACGAACAGACGCTTCGACAAACTCGGACAGGGTCTCGCCATCCGCCAGCACGGCCTCGAGCTCGGCCCGGAAGCTAGGCTCTACGCGAACAGACGGGATGGCGGCGGTTTTCATCAACGAACTGTATCGCAAATGCGCCGCAATCTCTGCCTGTTCGCTGCAACATCAGCGGCACTCTGACGCCTGTCGATGCCGGAGCTGTCGCGTGCGCCAACGAACGGCAACACGGTGCACCAAACCGTGAGTTCGTAGACAGGCGGTCAGTGGAACCGCAGGGCGCCAAACCAATTACTGTGTCGCTTAAGGTGTGACAAGGACCTAGCAAGGGGTGCGCCACAGGACGATTCGTAACTGCGTCACAGTTACTGCGACTGACCCGATGACACGACACAGTTATTGCTTCAGTCAACACATGTCTCGCAACTGCCGAATTCCGGCGGCAACTCTGGCCGCCCAGCCGGCCCCTCTTCGCTTCATTGAACGTGGTGGGGCTGGCGTACCTGGCGGAGCACAAAGCCCGCCATCGCCCTGTCCACCCGTGCCTCGTTGCTGTGGGGCGCGCGATATGCCGGTCAGCGACTGCTGTGCAGCGTGTGCTGTCGGTCGCCATCGGCCGACGTATCGCCGGTAAGCGGGATAAAGCTGACGTTCAGCTCGGCGGCCGGAAGCGGCTAAAGCAGCAACTGTACCAGGTACAGCAGACCTCCAGTTCAAGCTGGACGGTCTCGATGTTCCGACTACGACTCACCCGCCGCGCAAACTGATGGTGCCGACCCTTCTGGGACACCGGGATTGCCGAACACGGATACCGGCACCGCAGAATCTGCCAAGGCCTCTCTACAAAAAACAAGGGCTTACGACTGCTGGTCCGACCGCGCGCGTTTTCGCTGGACTAGCCTGACTGCGTGAACCAAGAAGTCCAGAAGTGCTCCAACTGCGGCTCCGTAGGCAACCCAGATGGCCGGTTCCTTGGCTGATGCGCCATAAGCCGCGCCAAGAGCGGCACACATGGCAACTGCCACACCTGAACTCACGTTAGCTCTTCCGTGTCATGAGTGATTGCTCATCGTAACGCGCGGCTTCTGGAACAGTGAGCGTGGCTCCACCCGAACCCTTTGCAGCCCTGCTCAAAGCGCAATCGGCAACTTGCCCGAACTCTTCACTTCTTCCATGACGGCATAGGTGCGCGTCTCGCGCACACCGGGCAGCTGCCACAGCACGCTGCCGGCAAAGTGCCGATAGGCCTCCATGTCGGCCACGCGGATCTTCAGCAGGTAATCAAAACCACCGGCCACCATGTGGCACTCCAGGATGGGTGGGTGCACCTGCGCGGCCGCGCGGAACTGCTCGAAGACGTTGGGGGTGGTGCGGTCCAGCAGCACCTCCACGAACACCAGCATCCCGGCCCCCAGGCGGCGGGGATCGAGGATGGCTTGGTAGCCCTGGATGTAGCCTTCCCGCGTGAGCCTTTGCACCCGCGCCAGCACTGCCGTGGGCGACAGCGACACCGCCTCGGCCAGCTTGAGGTTGGAGATGCGGCCATCGTCCTGCAGCTGCGCGAGGATGCGACGGTCGATGCGGTCGAGTTCGGGTGTGTCGTCCATGAGCCGAATGTTTCTCCAATTGTGCCTTTCAAGACAAAGCAATTCTCTATGGGGATTCAGGATCATCGAGTCCTTCACGGTGATGAGGATCTTCCATGCTCCCCAACGCGCGCCTGCCATTCTTCGACCCCTCGCCATGGGCGCAGACCCCGCTGCGCCGTGCAATCACGGCGGCCACGCGCCCGCCCGAGCCGCTGGCCGTGGCGGCCGTGCTGCCCGAGGCTCGGCTGGCGCCGGAGGTGGCGCAGCGCTCCCAGGCCCTGGCCCTGCGTCTGGCCCAGGGGCTGCGTGCGCGCCAGACCCGGCCCGGGCGCGCGGGCCGGGTGCAGAGCCTGCTGCAGGCCTACGACCTGTCGTCGCAGGAGGGGGTGGCGCTCATGTGCCTGGCCGAAGCGTTGCTGCGCATTCCCGATGCGGCCACGCGCGACCGGCTGATACGCGACAAGATCGCGCCGGGCCGCTGGTCTGCGCACCTGGGCCAGAGCCCCTCGATGTTCGTGAACGCGGCCACCTGGGGCCTGCTGATCACCGGCAAGCTGGTGGCCGCGCCCAGCACTGACCCGGGCGAGCCCGGCCTGACCGCCGCCATGGGCCGCCTGTTGCGGCGCGGCGGCGAGCCCCTGATCCGCAGCGCCGTGGACCTGGCCATGCGGATGATGGGCGAGCAGTTCGTCTGCGGCCGCGACATCGACGAGGCTCTGCGCCACGCGCAGGTGCAGCAGCGCCAGGGCTTCAGCCACTCCTTCGACATGCTGGGCGAGGCGGCCATGACCGCGGCCGACGCCCAGCGCTACCTGCAGGCCTACGAGATTGCCATCCACGCCATCGGCCAGGCCAGTGCCGGCCGCGGCGTCCACGACGGGCCGGGCATCTCCATCAAGCTCTCGGCCCTGCACCCGCGTTACAGCCGCGCGCAGCACGGTCGCGTGATGGCCGAGCTCTACCCCGTGCTGCTGCACCTGTGCACCCTGGCCCGGCAGCACGACATCGGCCTGAACATCGACGCCGAGGAGACCGAACGCCTGGAGATCTCGCTGGACCTGCTGGACCAGTTGGCATTCGCGCCCGAATTGCGAGGCTGGGAGGGCCTGGGATTCGTGGCCCAGGCCTACCAGAAGCGCTGCCCGCAGGTCATCGACCACCTGATCGACCTGGCCCGAAGCAGCCAGCGGCGTCTGATGGTGCGCCTGGTCAAAGGCGCCTACTGGGACAGCGAGATCAAGCGCGCGCAGGTGGACGGCCTGGCCGACTACCCCGTCTACACCCGCAAGCCCCACACCGACGCCGCCTACCTGGCCTGCGCCCGTCGGCTGTTGGCCGCGCCTGATGCGGTGTACCCGCAATTCGCCACCCACAACGCGCACACGGTGGCGGCCATCCATGAGATGGCTGATCCCCAAGACTTCGCAACGAGGCAGTACGAGTTCCAGTGCCTGCATGGCATGGGCGAGCCGCTGTACGAGCAGGTGGTGCCCGCGGTGGACCAGGGCGGCCTGGGCCGGTCCTGCCGCATCTACGCCCCAGTGGGCACGCACGAGACGCTGCTGGCCTACCTGGTGCGCCGCCTGCTGGAGAACGGCGCCAACACCTCCTTCGTCCACCGCCTGGCCGACCCCGATCTGCCCCTGGACACCCTGGTGCGTGACCCGGTGGCGCTGATCGATGAGGCGGCGCAGCAGGGGGGCACTGTGGGCATGCCGCACCCTGGCCTGCCGCTACCCGGCGCGCTGTACGGGCCGGCGCGGCGCAACTCGCAGGGGCTGGACCTCGCCTGCGAGGAGCAGCTGCTGGCACTGGCGCAGGTGTTCGAGGCTCAGGCCCCAGCCCAGACCGTCATGCCCCCGCAAGACGCGCTGCAGGCCGGCCCGCTACTGGCCTTCGACACGCCGCTCGGGATCCCCGAGCCCGTCACCAACCCAGCCGACCGTCGCCAAACGGTGGGGGTCAGCCGCGAGTGCACGGCCGAAGAGATCGAGGCAGCGCTGGTGCATGCGCATGCCGGCGCCGAGTCTTGGGCCCGCACACCCCCCGATGAGCGCGCGCGCATGCTGGACGC
>JBIPMZ010000253.1:0-3759 GCA_044376165.1 Cyanobium sp. | reverse complement strand
GCCCCTCCGGCTCCCCTTCCCTCTCCTCCTCCTGGGCCTCGCGGGACGGCGGGGCCGGCAGGAGGTCGAGCAGGTAGAGGGTGCCGCCCTCTTCGCTGTTGACGGGGAGGGGAGCATCGAGGCTGCGCATCTCCCGCAGCTGCCCGAGGGCCATCGCCTCCTCCAGCTGCTCGGGTGTGCAGCCCAGGCGCCGGGCGATCTCCTCCGCGCTGGCCGGCCGCCCGCTCTCTCCCCGCAGCCGTTCCTGCAGGGACATCGCCCGCTGCCGCAGCTCCCACAGGGGGCGGGGGATGCGCACGAGGGACCCCCGATCGCGCAGCTCGTGGGAGATGGCGCCGCGGATGCAGGGCACGGCGAAGCTGCTGAAGCTGGTCCCCCGGCGGGGATTGAAATTTTCGATGGCGCGGATCAGGCCGAGGCAGCCCACCTGCGCCAGGTCGTCGAAGGGGAGGCCCAATCGTGGCGCCAGGCGCGCCGCTACCTGCCGCACGAGGGGAAGGTTGGCCCGCACCAGCTCATCCCGCCAGCGCCGCTGGCGGCGCCGGTCGGGGCTGGCGGCATAGGAATGCAGCCAGCGGGCATTGCGCAGGCGGCTCACCGCTGGCCTGCGGGAGCGGTTGGGGGCGGTGGAGGTCATGGAACCAAGGGGAAGGTCGCGGCAGTGCAGGCCCCACAGTGACCGGGTTGGGAGACGGAAAAATCACCCAAAGGAGGGGAGGTGCAAAAAGATGAAAATTCGATGAAGTATCGGTGCAAAAGGGGCGCCTCTGCGCGGGGCAGCGCCTCAGCCCCAGGGGGTCGCCAGCCGCAGCGGACGCAGCTCGGCCCAGGCCAGCAGCGCCGGCCAGGAGCGCACCCGCTCATACACCTGCCGGTGCCCTTCCGGATTGAGGTGCAGACCATCCGGGCAGAGCCACTGCGGCCAGGCGGGATCGGCGAGGAGGGGATCCAGCAGGGGCAGGAAGGGCACATCGGCCTCCAGGCAGGCCTCCTCCAGCAGGGCTTCGTAGCGCCGGGCCATCTCCAGGCTGTACCAGAGCAGCCCGGCGAAGGGCATCGTCTCCGCCAGCACCGGCGTGAGCCCCAGCACATGCACCGGCGCGATCGCCCGCGCCTCCCGGAGCAACTGCTGGAGGCCGTATAAAAAGGCGTCGGGCGCCAGTTGATGCCGGCCATCGGCGCGACCCACCCGCGCGCTGTCGTTCAGGCCGATCGAGAGCAGCAGGCCCTGGGGCCGCTGGCGGCGCAGCTCGCCGCGGCAGTGCACCTCCCCGTGCAGACGGGCCGCCAGGCGCTCGAGGCCATCGCCGCGCACCCCGAGGTTGTAGAGCACCGGCCCGGCGGGCAGTTCCATCCAATGCCGCCGCAACCGCTCGCACCAGCCGCCCTGCTCCGGATCCCCCCAGCCGTAGACGCCGCTATCGCCGAGGACGATCAGCTTGCGGGGGACCGGGTCAGCCATGGCGACGGAGCCGCTCAGAGGCGGGCACAGAAGCGGCGCAAACGTGCCAGGCCGTCGTTCAGGGCGTCGGCGGAGGCGGCACAGGAGAGCCGAATGCAGCGGTCGTCGCCGAAGGCCACGCCGGGCACCAGGGCCAGACCCTCCTCCGCCAGCAGCCGGTCGCAGATCGTCAACGAGTCGAGCCCCCAGGCGCTCACATCCGGGAAGGCATAGAAGGCCCCCTCCGGAGTGCGGAGCGTGACCCCCGGAATCGCCTGCAGACCCTCGCTGAGCAAGGCGCGGCGCCGGTTGAACGCCTCTGCCATCTCCCGCACGCAGTGCCGCGGCCCCTCGATCGCCGCCAGGGCGCCGAACTGGGCGAAGGTGCAGACGTTGCTGGTGCTCTGGCTCTGCAGGGCGCAGGCGGCGGCCACCACGCTGCGCTCGCCCGCCAGCCAGCCGACGCGCCAGCCGGTCATCGCCCAGCCCTTGGCGAAGCCGTTGACCACAAACACCCGATCGGCCAGATCGGGGGCGACCGCCGCCAGGCTGTGGTGTTCGCGGCCGGGGGCGAGCAGGGTTTCGTAGATCTCGTCAGACACCACCGCCAGGCGGGGATGGGGGCGGATCACCGCCGCGATCGCCTCCAGCTCCTCGCGGCGCAAAACCGCGCCGGTGGGGTTGCCGGGGCTGTTGATCACCAGCAGGCGGCTGGCGGGGGTGATCGCCGCCGCCAGCCGCTCGGGGGAGAGGTGGAAGCCGGCGGCGGCCTCGCAGGGCAGCAGGGTCACCCGCGCCCCGGCGAGGTGGGCCATCTCCGGGTAGCTCAGCCAGTAGGGGGAGGGGAGCAGCAGCTCATCGCCCGGATCGAGCAGCACCTGGAAGAGGTTGTAGAGCGCCTGCTTGCCGCCGTTGGTGACCAGCACCTGCTCGACGTCGGTGGGGATCCCGTTTTCGACGCTCATCTTGGCGGCGATGGCGGCGCGCAAAGCGGGTTCGCCCGCCACGGGCCCGTAGCGGGTGTGGCCAGCCTCCAGGGCTTGGGCGGCGGCCTGGCGGATGAAGGGGGGGGTGTCGAAGTCGGGCTCGCCGGCGCTGAGGCTGCAGATGTCGCGCCCCTCGGCCCGCAGCTGCCGGGCCTTGGCGGTGATGGCCAGGGTGAGTGAAGGCTGCAGCCCTCCCGCCCGGGCGGACAGGTTCAACGGGGCCGGCATCGGTGCGGGCGCAGCGTTTTTAGAGTTCGGTCATCTTGCCCTACGGCGGTCCCGCCTCAGGCACAGTGGGGCGGGCGCTTGTCATGGGTGTGCACGATCCCTCCCTCGGTCCGCTCTTCGCCCAGTCGCCCGGCCCCGGCGGCGCGGATCCCCCGGGCCCCGGCGCCGCGCTGGCGGGCCTGGCGGCCGACTGCGCCGCCTGCCGCCGCTGCGGCCTGGCGGAGGGTCGCCAGCAGGTGGTGGTGAGCCGGGGCAACCCGGAGGCGCGGCTGCTGGTGATCGGCGAAGGTCCGGGGGCGCAGGAGGATGCCAGCGGCCTGCCGTTCGTGGGTCGCGCCGGCCAGCTGCTCGATCAGATGCTCGCGGCGGTGGGGATCGACAGCAACGGGGATGCCTACATCTGCAATGTGGTGAAGTGCCGCCCGCCGGAGAACCGCAAGCCCACGGCGCTGGAGATGGCCGCCTGTCGCCCTTGGCTCCTGCGCCAGATCGCGGCGGTGGATCCGGCGGTGATCCTGCTCACCGGAGCCACGGCCCTGGAGGGGGTGCTGGGGGTGAAGGGGGGTATCACCCAGCTGCGGGGCCGCTGGCAGGAGGGGAAGGGGGAGGCGCTGGCGGGGCGCTGGCTGCTGCCGATCTTTCACCCCTCCTATCTGCTGCGCAATCCCTCCCGCGAGCAGGGCAGCCCGAAGTGGCTCACCTGGCAAGACCTGCAGGATGTGAAGCGGCGGCTGGACGCTGGCTAACCGGGGGGATCGCGGTTTCCCCTGTGCGGATCTGCTGCGCTGGTTCGCTGGCAAGACCCGCTGGCAAGTCCTGATGCGCTTGCCAGCGGACATCGTCATTCATAGCACCGCCGCGCCGCGCCGCTCGGCTGTCGGGTTTTAGAGCACGCGAAGGGATGCCACCTACGGGTTCACTCCTCGCTTCCGCCACCGTACCCGCAGGAACAAATGGCCGACTTTTTGGGCAATTCCGATATGTAGATATCCCCGGGCTGACACGTCAGTCAGGAGTTGCCTACGCCTTGGGCGCCCTGTATAAGCAACCTAGCACCAGTGATCGATACCAGGATTATACGGCTAACACCGTCCATGCCAGCAG
>JBIPMZ010000252.1:0-3764 GCA_044376165.1 Cyanobium sp. | reverse complement strand
CGTTCGCCAGGAGGGGGAGAAGGGCGATCGCCAGTCCGGCGGCGGGGGTCATCGGCAGCGGGGGACACCCGCTCACAAGCTAGGCGTTGAAGGGATGTCGCCAGCGGCGGGAGGCCCTAGCTTGAAGGCAGTGCTGGTTCCTCCCCGATGGAAGCGCTCCTGCTGGCCGTGATCGGAGCGATGGCCGCCGTTGGTGCCAGCAGTCTGAAGGTCACCAGCAGCAGCCGCTCGATGCTGGTGGAACGCCTGGGCAAGTACAACCGCGAGCTCAAGCCGGGCCTCTCGCTGGTGCTGCCGGGGCTGGAGCGGGTGGTGAGCCATGAATCGCTAAAGGAGCGGGTGCTCGATATCCCGCCCCAGCAGTGCATCACCCGCGACAACGTCTCGATCGAGGTGGATGCGGTGGTGTACTGGCAGCTGCTGGAGCATCCGCGCGCCTACTACGCCGTCGACAACCTGCAGGCGGCGATGGTGAACATGGTGCTGACCCAGATCCGGGCGGAGATGGGCAAGCTCGACCTCGACCAGACCTTCACCACCCGCCAGGAGGTGAACGAGGTGCTGCTGCGCGAGCTGGATCAGGCCACCGATCCCTGGGGGGTGAAGGTGACGCGGGTGGAGATGCGCGACATCCGCCCCTCCCAGGGGGTGCAGCAGGCGATGGAGCAGCAGATGACGGCGGAGCGGGAAAAGCGCGCCTCCATCCTGCGCTCGGAGGGGGAGCGGGAAGCCCAGATCAACGCGGCCCGCGGTCGGGCCGAAGCGCTGGTGTTGGATGCCAAGGCGAAGCAGGAGGCTCTCCTGCTGGAGGCGGATGCCCAGGCGAAGCAGCAGCGCCTGCTGGCGACGGCGCGGGCGGAGGCCGCCAAGGAGCTCGCCGCGGCCATCGAAGCGCACCCGGCGGGAGCGGAAAGCCTGCGGCTGCTGCTGGCCCGCGACTGGATGGCCATGGGCGAGCAGATGGCCCAGGCGCCGGGGGGAAGCGTGTTGATGGTGGACCCGCGAAGCCCGGCCTCGCTTTTGGCGGCCTTGAAGAGGTTGCAGAAGAAGGGCTAACCCCCACGGACCTGATCTTCACCGCCGCTATTGATGGACTATCAACCGCCAAGCCATCTGCTCGAAGTCCTGCAAAAAATTGAGTACGAAGAGGCGTTGCCGGATGGAGATCCCCGGTATGTGGATTCGCGTGAGGCGCGGGGCAGCGAAAAAACCTTCACCCGCCTGGCGCGCAAGTTTGGCTGGGATCCAGCCAGCAACGCTTTTTTTGCGCCCTATGAAAAGCACATCTTGTTCTTTGGCCACATCGGCATCGGCAAGACCACTGAATTGCGCCGGTATGCCGGCCTGCTGAACGCCTCAAAACGGTTTTGTGTGGTGGAGGTGGATGTTTTGGCCAAGTTGGATCGCAATAACCTGCAGTACACCGAAGTGCTGATGGCCATGGCTGAAACCTTGCTGGAAAGGCTCCAAGGCGACGGCGTTGACTTGGCTGCGGAGGCCCTGGAGCCCCTGCAGCGCTGGTTTGGCAACGTGGTGGAGACGAAGACCACCACGAAGGAGCTCAGTGCCGAACTCAAAACGGTGGCCGAGGGGGGTGGCGGAATTCCTGGTTTGATCAAACTATTGGCCACGTTTACGGCTGCGTTCAAGACCGGATCGAGCCAGAAGAGTGAATGGCAACGGGAAATTCGCAATGATTTCACCGCCCTGGCTCTGGCTTTCAATATCCTGATTCGCCAGGCCGAGGCTCCGCTGGCCCGTGCAGGCAGGGCCGAGCGGCTGTTGTTTCTGATCGATGGTACCGACAAGATGCGCGGCGAAGATACCCAGCAATTCTTCGTGCAGGATGCGGAGCAGTTGCTGGCCATCAAAACTCTGGTGATCTATACGGCGCCGTTGCATTTGAAGTACGACGGGCGTCTGGGCGGCAAGCTCGATGCCGACATTGTGTTGCCGATGATGAAGCTGCAGGAGCGGAATGGCAGCATCTTTGAGGCCGGGTGGAGAACGATGCGCCGCCTGCTGCTGCTGCGAGCCGACCGCCGCCTGTTTGCCAGCGATGCCGAGGTGGATCGCTTAGTGGAGTACAGCGGTGGCCATCCGCGGGAGCTGTTGCGCCTGCTGAAGCTCTGCTGTGAGGTGGCTGATGATCAGATTGATGCCGGTGTGGTGCAAACGGCGATTGAAAAGCTTGCGGCCGACTACCGCTACTTCCTCAAGCCTGCTGATTACGTCTTGCTCAAGGCGATCGACAACAACCCTGCCCACGGCGGTAACGATGAACGGGCGCAGGAGTTGTTGCATCGCCTGGCGTTGCTGCAGTACAACGACGGCACCTGGCGCCGCAGCCATCCGGTGGTGCGCACCCTGGAGGGCTACGGGACGGCAGATGGCTGAGCCTGAACTCCGGCCGCCATGGTGAAGGCTGACTTCGCGATCGAACAGGCGAGGCTGGCGGAAGCCCGCCAGCTGCCCGTGTCGTGCCATGACGACTTTCTTCGCCTCAGTCGCACCCTGATCCATGGCCCCCCGTTTCAGTGGCTGCTGGTGGAGGCGCCGGATGAAGGTTTACGGCGCCAGGTGATGGACGCCCTGGACCGGGTGCTTCAGTGCGCGGGATTGCGCAGCGATCGGCTGCCGCTGAGCGACAAAATTCTGGATGTGCCGATGCTGGAAGCCCGGCTGGTGAACAACGCGCGCCGGGCGCCTGTGGTGCATGTGATCGGCCGCCCCGGCTGGTTTGACGCCGCCCGCTGGGAAGCCTTCAACACCCGCCGGGAGCGCCTGGCGTCCGGGGCGCGGGCACGGTTGGTGTTCTGGCTGGATGGGGAGGCGATCGCCCTGGCCTCCCGCCGCGCGCCCGACCTGTGGGCCTGGCGTGGCGGCGTGTATTCCTTTCTGCCCGCAGCCGTCCCGTCAGCCCGGGCTTCCTCCGGTGTGGAGAGGCCGTGGCCCATGCCCTCCCCCAGGGCCCCCGGGGGCGAGGACACCCGCTCGATGGCCGAGCGCAGCCGGCGGGTGGCGGAGATCAGGGCCTGGCTCGAGGCTCATCCGGATGCGCCCGATGAGCTGCGGATCACCCCTGTGGAGGAGCTGGGCTCGCTGTTGTTCAGTTTGGGGGATTGGGATGAAGCCTTGGGCCATTGGCGCGAGGTGGAACTCCCCCTCTATCGCCGGCTGGGAGATGCCAGGAACCAGGCCATCACAATGGGGAAAATCGCGGATGTGTTGCAAGCGCGAGGACAGCTGGACGAGGCGCTATCCATCTATCAGGACGAGCAACTGCCTGTCTTTGAGCGCGTGGGTGACATGTACTCTAAGGCTGTCGTAATGTCGAAGATTGCGGATGTATTTCAAGTGCTAGGACAGCTGGACGAGGCTCTTAACATCCGCCAAGAAGAGGAACTACCGGTGCTTGAACGACTGGGTGACATAGGCGCAAAGGCTATCACAATGATGCGGATCGCTGATATCCTGAAAGATCAAGGGAAGCTAGATGAAGCTCTTCGGATCCACCAAGAAGAGTCTCTTGTGGTCTCTGTACGCCTAGGTGATTTGCGCATGATGGCCATCGCGTGGGGAAAGATCGCTGACATCTACAAGGCGCAAGGACAACTGGACATGGCGCTATCTTTCTATAAAGTGCAAATTCCGATCTTTGAACGCTTGGGTGACATTCACTCGAGGGCTGCCTCGATGGAGCGGATCGCTGACATCCTGCAAGCACGAGGACAGCTGGATGAGGCGCTGCGTATCCATCAAGA
>JBIPMZ010000369.1:0-3768 GCA_044376165.1 Cyanobium sp. | reverse complement strand
CTCCAGTCCGTGCCCGGGGTACCGCCTCCACCCAGATCGCGCCGGCGCAGGCTGACATCGAAAGAGATGCTGGGGAGCAGCGCGGCGGCGGCAGCACGCGCCTCGGCCTCGGCCGCATCGGCCTGGCGCCGCGCCTCCGCCACCAGCGGGCTCGCGCTCACCAAGGACGCCAGATCGGCCAGCCGGGCGGCTTCCAGCACTGGCACCTCGGGCAGCACCAGCTGCCCGGGCGCGGCCTGGTCGAAGAACTCCAGGTACACGGCCTCGGCCGCACTGAGCTGATTGCGCGTGGCCACTTCGGCCGCCTGTGCGTCGGCCAGCCGGGCACGCGCGCGCAGCACGTCGCTGGCGGAACTGGCGCCCAGTTCGGTGCGCTCCTCGATGAAGCGCAGGATCTGCTGCCTGGACAGCACGTTCATCTGGCTGGCCGCCAGCGCCTCACGGGTGCGGAACAGTTCCAGCCAGGCGCTGAGCGCACGCAGCGTCAGCTCTGAGCGCTTGGCCTGGGCGCGGGCCTGCACCGACATCTCCACCGCCAGGCGGCTGTCGATCTGGTGGTTCACGGCCCCGAAGTCCCACACCAGCTGGCGGGCCGACAAGGTCACGGCCTTGGAGTTGTCGTCGTACGCCGGCACGCTGGAAATGCCGGGCCTGAACACCGCGTCATTGCTGCGCCGCCCCCCTTCCACCCCGGCGGACACCTGCGGCAGCCAGCCGGCCTGCGCCTCGCGCGTGCCGTAGGCGGCGCCGGTTCGTTGCTCCGTCGCAATGCGCGCCTCGGGGTGGCGCTCCACAGCCGCCAGCACCGGCGCCGACAAGACCGAGGTCGGGGCCCGCGTGTCGGGCGCGTCCACCCACCGCACCACCTGACCCAGGTAGCGGATCAACTGATCAGCCACGGTGTTGACGCGCAGCTGCTCGAAGGTCTGCGGCAGAGCGCCGGGCGGCGGGGTGGCGGCAGCGGCTGCGACTGGCGCTGCGGCTGTCTGGGCGCGCACAACCACGCCGCCGCCAGGCCCCAAGGCCAGCAGCAGCACAGCGGCGCACACCGCCCCCAGGTGGGGGCGTGCAAAGGAAGAAAGCAAGGGAGTCAGCGGTTAAGTGGGAGCAGGTTCAAGCACCAATTGTCCCAAGCCATTGAGCGCATAGAACACACCCGCGAAGTCAAAGCGCTCGACTTCGCTCACGGTATCCACACCATCCCGTCCGTCGACGTTATCGGTCAGGGTCAGGATGCCGTTGGCGAACACCGCGTTGTAGTCCGCCCGGGCGCCCACGTACGTGGCCAAGTCGATGCCGTCGCCACCGATGATGGTGTCGTTGCCCGCCTCGCCCTTGAACTGGTTGGCTCCCGCATCACCAGTGAGGCTGTCGTTGAAGATGCTCCCCCGAGCGTTCTCGATGGAAATCAGGATATCCTCGAAGCCCGACCCGTCGTTCGTGGCCCTTCCCGTCAAGAGGTTGACAGTGACACCAGCCTCGGCAACGTTGTACTCCGCCCAGTCGACGCCGCCTGCGCCATCGATGGTGTCGGCGCCATCACGGCCCGCCAGACGGTTGTTCCCGTCGGAGCCGATCAGGACGTCATCCCAGTCGGAGCCACCCGCGCCTTCGATGCTCTTGAGGAAGTCCGTGCCGCCCCAGTTGTCTTTGGCCCAGCCGGTGTAGCCTGATGGAAGCACGCTAGGCGTTGCCGCCAAGACGCTGGCGCTGCGCACGGCCGTTCCACCCAGATCCACGATCACTCCAGCGGAATCGGGCAGGCGCGGCGAGGTGTAATCCGCGTGGTCGTTGCCCAGGCCGCCGTCCAGCAAATCACTGCCCTTCAGTCCTCTGAAAGAGTTGTCCGCGTCATTGCCCAGGAAGGTGTCGTTGAAGTGGCTGCCCTCCACCCGCTCGATGTTGAGCAACGTATCGGACGATCCCCAACCGTCCTGAACCACCTGGCCCGTGGCCAGCGTCAGGTTCACCTGGATGGCGTTGGGCGCGCTGCTGTAGAACACCGTGTCAAAGCTGCCTTGGCCATCCACGAAGTCCGCCCCGCCACGCGGGTCAAAGCCTTCGGCCAGTGAACTGCCCGTGACGGCCCCCCCGTTGGACCCGATCATGCGGTCCGCGTAATCCGTACCGCCCACACCATTCACGCCCGTGAAGGTCGTGCGGCCGACGGTGTAGAGGTACTCCGGGGTGGCCCGAGTGGCGGCATCGCTTGCCAGCGAATCCACGTAGCCCTCGGCAAGATTGGCGTCGATGCCCATCATGGCTCTGCTGAAGCCCAAGCGGGTGTAGCCGTTGCCGGTAACCGTGTCGTTGCCGCCCATCGGGGTGTACCAGTTGGTCATCCCCATCCAGGTCGATGCGACGCCGCCCGCATTCACGGACGACTGCGAGAAGCCGGTGGCCACGAAGACATCGTTGAACCGCGTGCCCTCGATCATCTCGACGCCACGCAGGGTGTCGGTGCCCGACGAAGTGCCCCCCGTGAGATCAGCCACCGTGCCCTGGGCCAGGTTGACCGACACGCCGTTGTTCGACGAACGGTACGAGGCAAGGTTGTTGTTGGCGTCGCCATAGAAGGTGTCGTTGCCGCCCTGGCCACGGAAATCGTAAATGCCGTTGCCCGCGTAGACCGTGTCATTCCACGGCGTGCCGAAGATGTAGCTGACGCCGTCGAACTTGACCGTCCCGTGCGCCGTGGTGTCACTGACCGGCGCCTTCAGGTGCGTGAGGTCCATGACCAGCAGCCCGTCCGCGCCCAAGGTCCGGCCGTCCACGGTGAAGCCCAGGCCGTTGGATGGCACCGCAGCCGTGTTGGTGTTGACCTCAGGATTGAGCAGGAAGTTGCCGCTACCGCGGATCACGTCATTGCCACCGCGAACGCCGACGATGAAGTAGGAGATATCCCGATAGGGGTTGGTGAGGTATCCAAAGTGGTTGTACTTGGCGCCTTGCGCATTCACGACATCGTCGTAGTTCGACGTCTGGATGGACATGATGTAGGTCAGCGTGTCGGTGCCTGCGCTGTAGGCGCCCGCGCCACTGTTCAAGGTGCCGGTACCGGCACCGTACGCTACGGTGGCTTGGTTGCCTGTCCAGTTGACGGTCAAGCCAGTCTCTGACCACGAATAGCCGACCGTCAGCCCATCAGCCCAGAGCCCGACCACACCGTAGGTTTCCTGGGTGATGGCATCGCTGCCGCCCAGACCCCAGAAGTAGAAGGAACTCCCTTCTGAAGGCTTGCCCACCACCGTGTCAGTCTTGGTGGTGCCCTGCACCTCCTCGATGTTGGTGTAGGTGTCTGTCCCTGCCAACCCCGCCACGGTGACGGTGCGGGTGGTCATATTCAGGTTGATGCCGCTGGTGGCGTTGCTGTAGACCAGCCGGTCGTAGTCATCACCGTTGTTCGGCACGGTGAGGAACGAGGGCCACGGCGTACGGGTGATGTAGCCACCCCCGTCAATCGTGTCTGAGCCGGCGTCTTGTCCGAGGAAGAAGCGGTCGGCTCCCAGGCCGCCGTTCAGGCTGTCATCGCCGTCGCCGCCGTCGATGCTGTCGTTGCCGTCCTCGCCGAAGATCGAGTCGTTTCCGGCCATCCCGCGGATCGAATCGTTGCCCGCCCGCCCCTGGATGTTGTTGCCTCCACTGCTGCCCGTCAACGTGTCGTTGAAGCCGGAACCACGCAGATTCTCGATGTTCATCAGCGTGTCAAGGCCTTCGGCCTTGGTGTCTTGCGCGGTCGTCAATCCCAGATCGACCGCCACTGCAGCG
>JBIPMZ010000383.1:0-3772 GCA_044376165.1 Cyanobium sp. | reverse complement strand
ACCCAGCCTCAGGGCCCGCCGCCGCCGACCCCCTGCCCGGCTTTGAAGCCTGGAGCGCCCCTCTGCAGCAGGCCTGCCGGCTCGAGGCGGAACGGGATTTCCCGGACCTGCTTGGCCGGCAGGAGACCTTCTCCAGCTTCGTCGCCCGGACCCTGGCCCATCCCCCGGAGGCGCTTCCGCTCCCCTGCCGGCGGTCCTTCAGCGAGCTGGCCAGCGCCTTTGAGGGCTACCGGGCCGATGGGCTGGGGCGGCGCCAGCAGCTGGTCCAGCAGCTGCGCCAATCGCTGCACCAGTGGCGGGTTCGGCTGCGCCCAACCCTGCCCCCGCCTCCCCCCAGGCTGCGACTGGCCCCTGCCAGCCCCGCCCCCGGCTCCCGGTCCCGGGCGAGTTCCGCTGGCGCTGCCAGCGGCCGCCTGCTCCCCTCCACGCCGCTGGCGGCGGTGGGCGGCATTGGCCCCCGCACCGCCACCCGCCTCGCGGCCCTCGGTCTGCTGACGGTGGGGGATCTGGTGCGTCACTACCCCCGCGACTACCTCGATTACGCCCATCTGGTGCGGATCTCTGCCCTGGAGCCCGGTCGTACGGCCACGGTGGTGGCCACGATCCGCCGCAGCCATGCCTTCGCCAGCCCCCGCAATCCCAACCTGGCGATCCTGGAGCTGCAGGTGCAGGATGTCAGTGGCCGCCTGCGGTTGAGTCGCTTCTTTGCCGGCCGCCGTTTCACGTCACCGGGCTGGCTGAAGGCCCAGCAGCGCCAGTTCCCCCCGGGGGCCACCGTGGCCGTCAGTGGGCTGGTGCGGGAGGGGCCCTGGGGGCCGAGCATCAGCGACCCGCTGCTGGAGGTGCTGGAGAGTCCCGGGGCCCCAGTGCGCTCCGAGGCGATCGGACGGCTGGTGCCCGTCTATGGGCTGACCGAAGGCCTCAGCGCCGAAACCCTGCGCAGGGCCCTGGCGGCAGTGCTGCCCCACCTGCCCAGCTGGCCCGATCCCCTGCCGGAGTCCCTGCGCCGCCAGCTGGAACTGCCGCCCCTGGCCCAGGCCCTGGCGGGCATGCACCAGCCCGTCGACCGCCAGGCCCTGGAGGCCAGCCGGCGCCGCCTGGTGTTCGATGAACTGCTGCTGCTCCAAGTGGCCCTCGCCCAGCGGCGCCAACGGCTGCGCCAGCGCCAGGCCCCGCCCCTGGCCCCTCCGCCCGGCGGCGGGCCCGGGCTGCTGGAGCGGCTGCGGCAGCTCCTGCCCTATGCCCTCACCGGTGCCCAGGAGCGCGTGCTCGCAGAGATCCGCCATGACCTGGCCCAGGCCCAGCCGATGGCGCGGCTGCTGCAGGGGGATGTGGGCAGTGGCAAGACCGTGGTGGCCCTGGCCGCCTTGCTCTGTGCCATCGAGGCGGGCTGGCAGGGGGCCCTGATGGCCCCCACCGAGGTGCTGGCGGAGCAGCACATGGCCAAGCTCGATCCCTGGCTCTCGCAGCTGCACCTGAGCGGCGCCCTGCTCACCGGATCGACGCCCCTCAAGCGCCGCCGCCAGCTGCTGGAGGATCTGGTCAACGGCCAGCTGCAGCTGTTGATCGGCACCCACGCCCTGCTGGAGGACCCTGTGCAGTTCGCCAGGCTTGGCCTGGTGGTGGTCGATGAGCAGCATCGCTTCGGGGTGCGCCAGCGCAACCGCCTGCTGGCCAAAGGCCTGCAACCCCACCTGCTGACGATGACCGCGACGCCGATCCCCCGCACCCTGGCGCTCTCGATCCACGGCGATCTCGATGTCAGTCAGATCGACGAGCTGCCCCCCGGCCGCACGCCGGTCCGCACCCAGCTGCTGCGAACCTCCGCCCGGGACCAGGCCTGGGAGCTGGTCCGCCACGAGGTGGCCCAGGGCCAGCGGGCCTATGTGGTGCTGCCGCTGGTGGAGGAGAGCGAGAAGCTGGATCTGCGCTCCGCCGTGGAGGAGCATCGCCACCTGGCCACGGAGGTGTTCCCCGATCTCCGTGTCGGACTGCTGCATGGGCGGCTCAGTTCCGAGGAGAAGCAGGCGGCGATCGGTGCCTTCGCCACTGGCCAGACCCAGGTGCTGGTCAGCACCACGGTGGTGGAGGTGGGGGTGGATGTGCCGGAAGCCAGCGTGATGGTGATCGAGCATGCCGAGCGGTTCGGCCTGGCCCAGCTGCACCAGCTGCGCGGTCGGGTCGGACGGGGGGCGGCCGCCTCCCATTGCCTGCTGCTCCAGGAGGGAAACAACAGCCAGGCCCGCCAGCGGCTGGAGGTGCTGGTCCGCAGCACCGATGGCTTCGAGATCGCCGAGATGGACCTGCGCCTGCGCGGTCCAGGCCAGGTGCTGGGCACCCGCCAGTCGGGGCTGCCCGATCTGGCCCTCGCCAGCCTCAGTGAGGACGGGGAGCTGCTCGAACGGGCCCGGCAGGTGGCCCGCGAGCTGGTCGCCTCTGATCCGGAGCTGACCGCCCACCCCGGCCTGCTCCAGGCCCTGGCAGACCAGCGCCAGCGGCAGCTGGAGGCGGCCCGGCTCAACTGATCCAGCCGCGCGGCCCGGCTTGGGGGCAGGCTGGGGGCCGCCCTTCCCGTCCGCCGCGATGCCTCAGCCCCGACCCTGGAGCCCGGTGCCGATCCGCGACTGTGGCGAACCGCTGCTCGAGCTGCCGCCCCAGCTGCTGCGGCTGGAGCCCCATCCCTATGTCAGCCTCGGCGCCCCCTACGGTGCCGGGGCCAGCCCCTTCCGGCTGCGCGCCGGGGTGATCGAGCGCCTGCTGCGCGCCGATCGGGCCCTGCGCGACGATCCCCAGCCCTGCCGTCTGGCGGTGTTTGATGCCTGGAGGCCCGTGGCGGTGCAGGGCTTCATGGTCGCCCAGGCCACCGCTGAGCAATGCCGCCGCCGCGGCTTCGAGCCGGAGGATGCTCCTGAGTCCCTGCTGGCGGAGGTGCGGCGGGATGTGGCCCGGTTCTGGGCCGAACCCAGCCTCGATCCGGCCACGCCCCCCCCCCACAGCACCGGGGCGGCTGTCGATCTCACCCTGGCCGACCCGGAGGGCAGGACCCTGGCGATGGGGGGAGCCATCGACGCAATCGGAGCGGTGTCCGAACCTGCCCATTACGCGGCTGCCGCCCTGGCTGATTCCAGCTCCGAGGCGGCTCTATGGCACCATCGCCGCGAGCGGCTCGGGGTCGCCATGGCGGCAGCCGGCTTTGCCCGCCACCCCAACGAATGGTGGCACTTCAGCCA
Organism: Cyanobium sp.; assembly: GCA_044376165.1. Taxonomy (GTDB): domain Bacteria; phylum Cyanobacteriota; class Cyanobacteriia; order PCC-6307; family Cyanobiaceae; genus Cyanobium. The sequence goes on along the minus strand of JBIPMZ010000383.1, from coordinate 542 downwards.
CGGCGATCAGCTCTGGGCCTGGCTGCGGGGAGAGCCCCAGGCCCATTACGGACGGCTCGGCGCCGAGGGGTAGGGCGCGGTCCTGCCTGTCGGAGCGGGGAGATCAGGCCGCGCTTGCCAACAGGGCGGCGACCTGCTCATCGCCAAGGCCGTTGATGAAGGCCCCGAAACTGCGGCGGCCCCCCTGGTCACGCCAGGCGCAGAACAGCGGTTCAAGGGTGTCCTCGAGCCGATCGAGCGGCAAGCGCTGCAGGAAGGGCCGGGCCAGCCTGGTCAGCCCCGGGGTGCCCCCCAGCCAGAGCTGGTATTCGTTGACGCCGCTTCCCACCAGCCCGATTTCGGCCATGTAAGGGCGGGCACAGCCATTCGGGCAGCCCGTCATTCGCACCAGCAGGGGCCGCTCGATGCCCAGGGCCGCCATCCGTGTCTCCAGCCGCTCCAGAACCGAGGGCAGGATCCGCTCGGATTCGGTGATCGCCAGGCCGCAGGTGGGCAGGGCCGGGCAGGCGATCGCGTGGCGGGCCAACGGGGTGGTCTGCTCC
>JBIPMZ010000034.1:0-13670 GCA_044376165.1 Cyanobium sp. | reverse complement strand
GCGCCCCCACCGCCAGGTCGCTCACCACCGCTTCGATTTGGGCGGTGAGGGCCTCCGGCGGCAGGGCATCCACCCGGTTCACCCCCAGGGTGTTCTGGGCTGTCACGCAGCTGATCGCCGAGCAGCCATGCACCCCCAGGGCCGTGAACGTTTTCAGATCGGCCTGGATGCCGGCGCCGCCGCCGGAATCGCTGCCACCGATGGTGAGGGCGATGGCCGTGCCCGTGGGGTGGCACCCTGCGCTCTCTAGGCAAAAGCAGGCATCCGCTGGCGGTGGCTTAATTGACATCAGCATGAAGCAGGGCGATGCCAACGACCACCAGAAAGATTGCCGTCGCCTTGGCCAAAGACAAGCTTTCCTTAAATAGCAGAAAGCCAAACAAAACCGCAAACAGCGACTCCAATCCCAACACTACTACGTAGGCGACCCCCAACTCAGCCTCACGCATGATCACCATCTGGAACGTAGCGCCTACCAGGAAGAAGACATAGGTGGCCAGAGCGGGCTTGAGGTTAGCTGTGCCTTGAAAATAATTGGCATACTTCATAAAAATGCCTCCGGTGGCGAAGCATAAGGAGGCGAAGATGGCAAAAAGAAAATTCATGTTCGTTGTGATTATGGCTGCGTTGTGCTCATGGGGGTGGGTTCTCTCCGAGGGGGGTGGTGCGACCCGCGATTGGCCTCTGCCAGATTGAGCGCAGGCCTCTTCGCGCAGATCGGTTGCAGGAGTGTTTGCGACAAGGACTGATGCCTAGCAGCGCCTTGGCCGCCCGGGCCTTGATGGATTGGAGGTGGATCAGCGAATCAAGCTTTCGTCGCTACACCCCTGGCGGAGGCCACTCGTCACTACCCAGACTTAGCACAAGCGCTGTCCTCGCCTTGGGACGCGCGGCGGGGCAGGCGTAGGGGCGTCTCTCCTTGGACCAAGCTTTTGTGCAACGGGCCTTGCCTAGGGTCGTGCAAGCGGCTGTGCAGGCTTCCACGGAGACGGCTGGGATTGGCGAAAGGCTCCCCGCTCACAGCTTGCGGCAGAAGTATCCCCATCCATGAGCAGGAATGCCATCACTTGCATCCCACTTGTTTTGGGAACGAGCGAGAGCGTCTCGGTCGAGAGCGCCTCGGAAAGATTCAGGAGAAGCAACCCATCCTCAATCGCTCATCTTCCGGCGAATTGCAGAGAGGCATCCACCGATCTAGCCATATCGCACCTTATGCAAGGAGAGGAAAATCTCCGTGATTTTCAAAGCGATCCAAGAGGATGGCTGGTTTGCGGGGAGCCGAGGCGGATCAGCCCCTACACAGCTCCCGCAGCCGCTCGATTCCCGCGCCGCTGCGGGCGGACACCTCCACCACCGCCGCCTGGGGCGCCACTTGGGCCAGGGCGGAATAGGCGGCGGCGCGGTCGAAACCGACGGCGTCGGCCAGATCGATCTTGCTGATCACCACCACATCGGCGCTGCGAAAGATTGCGGGGTATTTGAGCGGCTTGTCCTCCCCCTCCCCCACCGCCAGCAGCACCACCCGCAGGTGTTCGCCCAGGTCGTAGGCAGCGGGGCAGACCAGATTGCCCACGTTTTCAATCAGCAGCCAGGCGAGATCGGCGAGGGGAAGGCCCCCGGCGGCGAGCGCCTCCACGCCCCGCTCCACCATCGCCGCCTCGAGGTGACAGGCTTGGCCGGTGGTGATCGGCACGGCGGACAGGCCGGCGGCCCGCAGGCGCCGGGCGTCCAGATCGGTGGCGAGATCCCCCACCAGCACCGCCATGGCGCCGGCATCGGGCCAGTCGCGGGCGAGACGCTCCAGCAGGGCCGTCTTGCCGGAACCCGGGGAGGAGAGCAGGTTGAGCACCCGCACCCCGGCCCGCCCGAAGCGCTCGCGGTTGGCCGCCGCGTGGGCGTCGTTGTGCTCCAGCAGGCGACGGGCCACCCGCACCTGGCGCGGCTCGGGCTCCGCGATCACTGGAAGCACGGGTGGGTCGAGCTGGCCGCAGGCGCAGGTGCCGCACATGGAAAGGGGTGGGGCGAAGGCGAACGCAGGCCCTCCGTCACCCCCCACCGTAGGCAGCCCAAGCCAAGACAGCACTCTGCGGCAAGGGAATCGCCCGGGCAGGGGGCGGAAGGGTCCGCAGAAAATCCAGCTTCATTTCGGGATCGATTTGATCGCCGGGACTCTTTGCTCCTCGTCAGGCATCAGGGCGGCCCAGCCGCTACGGCACGCCTGATCCCCATCACCCCCGGCCCCAGCACCGACGATCATCAATACACAACATTTCAACCATTCCTTGATTCGCCATTGCCAACGGCCACCCTCTCCAGGGTTGCCGTTCTACTCTCGCTTTGGCGGCGCGGCTTCTTTCCCTTCGTGATCTCCCGTTAGGAGGCTGGTGGAGGGGCAGGGCGCCGCCCTGTGCGTCGGCAGCGTTCCGAGCACCAGCGCACCTCCTCCCACACCGCCTTCCACTTCTTGCGCCACTGAAAAGGCCTGCCGCAGCACGCGCAGATCTTGGTGGGCCGATCGGCATGGTGGGGACTCATGGCTGCGCGCCATTCCCAAGCGAAATCGGCTCGGGGGGCCTTCGCGCCGGATCCGGCCCCACGCTTCCGCAGCGTCGCCGGATCCGGCGCGCCCAGCCCCAGGCCGCGGCGCCACCGGCCAGGGGGAGGGGGCCGGGCACAGGGGGGCTGCTGTAATTCAGATCAGCCCAGACCGTGATTTGATCGATGGGTATGGTTGTCAGACGGGGAGAGATGAGCCGATGAGGGATGGGAAGATTGGTGGTTGGCGTGGAGAGGTATACGCACTTCGATCCATCCCAGTAATAGCCAGCAGGGCATTCCTTTCCTGAATAGCTGATGTTAATAACGGTTGCCCCGGATGTGTTTACATAGGGAGATCCGTAGGGGATGGAGTAGGCATCTTCGCCTGCTTCGGCAAAGGACAGGGAGTCGTCTGCGATGGCGGTGATGTAGGCATTGATGGCGTTCGCAGATCTCTCCATCAGCGCCTGGGCGTCGCTGGCATCGTTCACATCAAGAAGGAGGGGAGACCCATAAATCGCGGCCAGCGTTCCCTTCCTTAAGGTGACGTCATAGAGCGAGGTCTCCCCTGTGCTCGGAAGGGTGATCGCCACACCGCGGATGCCCCCCAGCACATTCGGCGCGTTGAAATAAACCTCGTAGGCCTTGGCAGGCAGTGTGGCGCCCAGGCAGCCCGCGAGCGCGCCAAGCGCAATCGGCAAACGGTTGCGGATCCTGCCCTGCCAAGATTCCCGACGAAAAGCCGCCACCTTGTCACCGAGAGCCATCGTCTATTTTTGGGCCGGTGCGATGGCGATCAGGGGGTGCCCCGTAAAGCTTAATAATTATTAATACTTTCCCGATGGGTCTCTGTCGTCGGGGTGCAGCGGCGCCTGCTCTCTTGGCGCAGCGGGGCCGAGCTCCGCCCGAGGCCACCGCTCAGAAAATCCTATCCCCTTAGAGAATCTGATCCAGAAACCGCCGCGTGCGCTCATGGGCCGGCGCCTGGAAGAACCGCTCCGGGGGCGCCTCCTCCACCACTTCGCCGTCGGCCATCAGCACCACCGTATCGGCCACCTGCTCGGCGAACTTCACCTCGTGGGTCACCACCACCATCGTGATGTCGTCCTCGGCCAGGTCGCGCATCACGTCCAGCACCTCCCGCACCATCTCCGGGTCAAGGGCGCTGGTGGGCTCATCGAAGAGCAGGATGCGGGGTTCCATGCAGAGCGCCCGGGCGATCGCCACCCGCTGCTGCTGGCCGCCGGAGAGCTGGCCGGGAAACTTGCCCGCCTGCTCGGCGATCCCCACCCGCTGCAGCAACGCCAGCGCTTGCTGCTGCACCTCCGCCCGGCTGCGACGCCGCACCACCACCGGCGCCAGGCAGAGGTTGTCGAGCACCGTCAGGTGCGGAAAGAGATTGAACTGCTGGAACACCATGCCCACCTCGCGGCGAATCGCATCGATGTTGCGCAGGTCGTTGGACAGGGCGATGCCATCCACCGTGATGCTGCCCTTCTGGAAATCCTCCAGGGCGTTGAAGGTGCGCAGGAAAGTGCTCTTGCCCGACCCCGACGGGCCCATGATCACCACCACCTCCCCGCGCCGCACCGTGAGCTCGGCGCCCCGCAGGGCGTGATAGCCGTTGGGATACCACTTCTCCACCCCGCGGGCCTCGATCATCACGGGGCTGACCACAGCGGGGCTGGCGGGGCTGGCGGGAACCTGGCTCATCGGGAAGCGGAGGGAAGAGAGCGGGGATCGAGGCGGTGTTCGAGGGCGCGGCTGCCGAGGCCCAGGGCGGCGCAACAACACCAGAACAGCACGGCCAAGGTGAGATACACCTCACCGTTGCGGCCGAGGAACTCCGGGTTGGCCATCACGGTGCGGGCGGTGCCCAACAGCTCCATCAGGCCGATCAGCGACAGCAGCGTGGTGTCCTGCAGCAGGGAGATGAATTGCCCCACCATCGCCGGCAGGGCCACCCGCAACGCCTGCGGCAGCACCACATGCTGCAGGGCCCGCGGCAGGCTCAGCCCCAGGGAGCGGGCCGCCTCCAGCTGGCCGGGGGGAACCGCCGCCAGCCCGGAGCGCACCGCTTCCGCCAGGTAGGCGGCGGCGAAGAAGGTGAGCACCCAGGCCGCACGCCACACCCGCTCCGGCGCCATCCCGCCCGGCAGCAAGAAACCGAGGATGTTCTGGCCGAGGAACAACAGGGTGATCAGCGGTGCGCCGCGGATGAACTCGATGTAGAGCACCGAACCCCAGCGCAGCAGCGGCAGGTCGCTGCGGCGGCCCAGGGCCAGCAGCACCCCGATCGGGAAGCAGAGCAGGATCGCGAAGCTGGCGGTGAGGAGGGTGAGCAGCAGCCCCCCCCACTCCGACGGCGACACCGGCGTCAGGCCCAACCCCCCGTTGATCAGCACCATGCCCAGCAGGTAGAGCACCGGCCAGACCAGGGGCGCCAGCTTCAACTGGCGGGGGGAGAGGCGTCGGCCGAAGCGACCCGCCAGCCAGCGCGCCGCCAGCAGCAGGGCGGTGAGGCCCCACCAGCGCAGCTGCAGGGGCAGTGCCAGGGCAAGGGCCCAGGGCACCAGCAGCGCCACGCTGGCCAGCAGCACGGCGGCGAAGCGGTCGTTGCGGGGCCAGAGCACGCCGCTGCGATCCGCCCGGGGATGGGCGCGCAGCAGACCCCAGCTCAGCCCGGTGGCCGCCGCCAGCAGCGCCGTGAGCAGCCACAGCCGCCACTGCTGCTCGATCGGATAGCGACCCACCGCGAACAGGGTGGCGTTCAGCTGGATCACCGCCCAGCGGGCCTGGCCGAACGCCCAGCGCAGCAGGCCGAGGATCGTCAGGCTGAGCAGGGCGATCAAGCCCACGCTCAGGACCCCATCGGTGGCGGTGGGGAACAGCTCCTGGCGGAGGCGGCGGAGGACGGGTGGCATCGCTCAGCGCTCCCGGATCTGCACGAGCTGGTTCAAGCCGTTCATCAGCGCTGAGATCAGCAGGTCGATCGCCAGGTAGGCGCCCAGCAGCAACAGCACCACCTCCACGGCTCGGCCCGTTTGGTTGAGGGTGGTCTCGGCCACCGAATAGAGATCGGTGTAGCCCACCGCCACCGCCAGGGACGAATTCTTCGCCAGGGAGATGTACTGGGTGTTCAACCCCGGCACGATCACCCGCAGCGCCTGGGGCAGCACGATGTGCCGCAACGTTCCGGACCAGCGCAAGCCGAGGGAATCGGCCGCCTCCCACTGCCCCTTCGGCACCGCCTCCACCCCGCCGCGCACCACCTCAGCGATGAAGGCGCCGGAATAGATCACCAGGGCCGTGAGCAGGGCGGCAAACTCCACCGTGATCCGCAACGGCGCCTGCCACACGCCGTTGACCAGCTGGGGCCCGGCCCAGCGCCAACCCTCGCCGGCCGCGCCAGCCAGCCCCGCCAGATACAGGCCCGACTTCGCCAGCACCACCCCGGGCAGCTGCAGCGCCGCCGTGCCATTCGGCAGGGAGAGGAACACCACGAAATACCAAAACACCAGCTGCAGCAACAGCGGGATGTTGCGCACCACCTCCACATACACCCGCGCCAGGCGGCGCAGCAGCCCGTTGCGGCTGAAGCTGGCCACCCCCATCGCGGTGCCGAGGAGTGTGGCTCCCACCAGGCCCGTGAGCACCGCCCGCAGGGTGTTGACCAGTCCCGCCAGCAGCGCCCGCCCGTAGGGCATGGAGGCGTCGAAGGGCAGCAGGGTTTCGGAGATGTCGAAGCCAGCGGGCTGCTGCAGCCAGCGGAAGCTCAGCAGCAGCCCCGCGGCGGTGAGGTTGCGGATCAGGTTGCCGAGCAGGAAGGCGATCACCACGAGGATCACCAGGCCGACGACGCCCTGCACCAGCCAGGGCACGATCCGCCGGTCCCGCCACCAGGGAGGAGCCGAAGGCATCAGCGGAACGGCGGCGAGTAGATCAGACCCCCGTCCTTCCACTGCCGATTGAGGCCTCGGTCGAGCTTCAAGCTGCTCTGCGGACCGACGTTGCGCTCAAACATCTCGCCGTAGTTGCCCACCGCCTTCACCGCCCGCACCACGAAATCGGGCGCCAGGCCGAGCTGCTTGCCAAACTCCCCCTCCACCCCCAGGAAGCGGCGCAGGTCGGCCAGGTTGGGCTTGCCCTTCGCCTCCGCCAGCTTCGCCTCCACGTTGGCCTGGGTGATGCCGCTCTCCTCCGCCTGCATCAAGGCGAACACCACCCAGCGCACCGCATCCGACCAGGCGGGATCCGCATTGGTGGTGGCCGGGGTGAGGGGCTCCTTGCTCAACACATCCGGCAGCAGGGTGTGGTCATCCGGCTTGGGGAAGCTGGTGCGCTTGCCCGCCAGCTGGGAGCGATCGCTGGTGACCGCCACGCAGCGGCCGCCCAGGTAGGCGGCGTAGGTCTGGTCGCTGGTCTGGAATTTCAGCGGCGTGTAGGGCACGTTGATCTCCCGCATCCGGTCCGCCAGGTTGAGCTCCGTGGTGGTGCCGCTCTCCACGCAGATCGGCTTGCCGGCCAGCTCCTTGAGGGTCTTGATGCCGCTGGCGACGGGCACCATCACCCCCTGGCCGTCGTAGAAGGTGGGGGGGGCGAAGCTCAGGCCGTTGCCGCCGGCGGCATCCCGGCTGAGGGTCATCGTGGTGTTGCGCGAGAGCAGATCCACCTCGCCGCTGGCCAGGGCGGCGAAGCGCTCGCTGGAGTTCAGGTCGCGATACTCCACCTTGGCCGGGTCGCCGAAGATGGCCGCCGCCACCGCCTTGCACACATCCGCGTCCAAACCGCTGTACTGGCCGTTGGGGGCGACGAAGCTGAAGCCGGGCAGCTTCCCCTCCACCCCGCAGATCAGCTTGCCCCGGCCCTGGATCATGGCCAGCTTCTGGCTCTGCACCCCACCGCCGTCCGGGGCGCAGCCGGCGAGCAGGACCGGTGCCAGCAGGGCGGTGGGCCAGAGGCGGCGGAGGGGGCTACTCCAGGGGCGAGACATCCCGAGTGCTCGAAGGGTGGGCGCATTGTGCCAGGCACGGGCCGGGTCGACCGTTCAACCCGGCAGGATCACGCGATCGATCACATGCACGATGCCGTTGTCGCAGACGATGTCGGCCTGCACCACGGTGGCGTTCTTCACCTCGAACGGTTCGCTGCGGCGGATCGGCACCGGCGCCCCCTCCAGGCTGTCCCAGCTGGGCTGATCCACCAGCTCGGCGCGCGGGTGGGCTCCGGAGAGAACGTGGTACTTGAGGATGCGCGCCAGCTGGGGGGGGTTGTCCACCAAGGTCTGCACCGTGCCGGGCGGCAGGGCGGCGAAGGCGTCGTCCACCGGCGCAAAAACGGTGAAGGGGCCGGGGCTCTCCAGGGCTCCCGTGAGCCCGGCCACCTCCACGGCGGTGAGCAGGGTGGCGAAGCAGCCCGCCCCCTTGGCGGTCTCGATGATGTTGGCCATGGGGAAGGTCAGCGGTAGGCCTGGGTCTGAATGTCGCCGAGCCGGGCTTCGGGGCGGAGGAAGCGGTCCATCTGCGCCTCGAAGAAGCGGCGGTTGGCCAGCAGGTGCTCGGGATCGGTGTCGTCGAGCGGATAGAGCAGGGCGGCCCGCAATGCCTGGATCACCGCGGAGGTGACGTTGTACATCGAGCGCTGGAAGGTGATGCCCAGCTGCACGAGTTGATCCTCCTCCCCGCGGCGATGCTGCTTGTAGAGCTCCGTCAGATACGGGGGGAGGAAGTGAAGCATATCCTGCATGAGCAGGGTGGGCGGGATGCCGGCCGAGCCGACCGGGAACACATCGGCATAGAGGATGCCGTAATGGAAATCCGCCTGGCTGGCCGGCACCTGGCCCGCCTGGGCATTATAGCTTTTTGTGCCGCGGAACGGGGCGGTGCGATAGAAAACTGCTTCCACATAAGGCAGGGCAGCTTCGTAGAGCCAGGTGAACCCCTCCGATTTGGGGATCACCTCGATGCACTCCTCTCCTACATACAGATGATGGTAAATCGGCCGGCCCGCCACCGCGAAGATGCCATTGACCAGAAAGTTCATGGCATCGGGTACGCCCTTGAAGCCGCCCTCGTCGTAGATGTCGCTCATCTCGAAGAACACCGGCGCCATCACCTCCCAGAACAGGCCGAGGTTGGCGTAGTAGCTCATCTGCTTCACCTGCTCCAGGAACATCTCCGGAAACAGCTTGTAGAGGGCCAGCATCAGCGGGTTGCCGCGGAAGTAAGCCTTGATCGCCCGGTCGGCATTGGCGCGGTAGGCGTCGCTGGCCAGATAGTCGTAGAAGCGACCGCCCATGCCCTGGTGCCACAGCATCGCCTGCATGCAGGCTTCGGCAAACTCCATGTTCACCCGGTCGTGCCAGAGGTGATGGAGCAACTTCGGCATGGCGCGGGTCTCGCCCCGGGCTATAAACTCGAGCAGCTCCGGGTGCGCCTTCTCCCCGCCGCGCCAGATGCGCAGCTTCGACTGCTCGCCCGCGTAGGCGTTGGGCAGGTCGAGGTACTCCTGGCTGATGAAGTACTTGAAGGCCGGCAGCGGATTGAGGAACACCCGCTCGGCGATGTACAGCAGGTCGCGCCAATAAAAATCCATCGGCACCGCGTAGGCCTTGTAGATGCCGATGATCTGCATCAGGTTTTCCGGGGTGTCCGGCAGCATCGAACCCCCGGCCTCCAAGCGGTGGATCACCTCCGCCCAACGGTGCTGGGATGGGGGAATCAGGGGCTGGGTGGCGGCCTCGGCCGCAGGGGCGCTGGTGGTGGGCGTCATGTCGGCAGGAGCTCGGGTGCGGCGGCGACGGTGGAGACGGAGCTGGGGCTGGCGCTGGCCAGGCTGGAGAGGGTGGGACCCTGAGCCAGGAGGAAGGGCTGGGAGCGCAGGGCGAGGGCGGTGGTGGCTCCCTCGCTCCAACCGGTGAGAGCCGTGGGCCAGAGCCCCGTGCCGATCACCAGCAGGGTGAGGGCCAGGGCGGGGAGCCGTTCGTCCCAGGTGGTGGAGATCCAGTCGGCGCGGGCATTGTCGAGGCGGCCGAAGCCCACCCGGTTGAACAGGCGGATCGCATAGACGGCGGTGAAGCCCGAGGCGATCAGGCTCACCAGGGTGGCGCGGGGGAAGGCGGTCCAACTGCCCTCGAACACCAGCAGCTCCGCCGGGAAGCCGGAGAGGCCGGGGATCCCGGCCGCCGCCATCAGGGCCAGCAGCAGCATGCCCATGGTGAAGGGCAGGCCCCGCAGGGGGTTGAGCAGTCCGGAGAGCTCGGGGATGGCGGTGGTGCCGGTGCGGCGCTCGATCAAGCCGACGCAGGCGAAGAGCAGGGCCACGATCATGCCGTGGGCCAGGCACTGGGCCACCGCCCCCTGCAGGCTCAGGGGCGTGGCGGCGGCCACCGCCAGCACCAGCAGCCCCATGTGCCCCAGGGAGCTGTAGGCCATCAGCCGGCGGATGTCCTTCTGGGCGATGGCGTTGAGAGCGCCGTAGACGGCGCTGATCGCGCCGGCGGCGGCGATCCAGGGGGACCAGGCCAGCCAGGTGTCCGGCAGGAAGCCAACGCCAAAGCGCAGCAGGCCGTAAGCCCCCAGCTTCGAGACGACACCCCCGAGCAGCATCACCACCGGCGTGGGCGCCTGGCTGTAGCTGAAGGGCTGCCAGCCGTGCAGGGGCACCACCGGCAGCTTCAGGCCGAAGGCCAGCAGCAGCAGGGCGAGGATCGCGGCCTGGGCCTTGGGGCTGAGGGAGGCGGAGGCCAGCTCGTCAAAGCCGAAGCCGAAGCCGTTGGCGTTGAACCAGCCGAAGGCGAGCACCGCCGCCAGCAGGCTCAGGCCGGATATCGCCCCGTAGATCAAAAAGCGAACCGCCGCTCCGGCGCGGCGCGGCCCCCCCCAGATCGCCACCAGCAGGGTGGTGGGGATGAGCACCAGCTCGAAGGCGAGCACAAACAGCAGGGCGTTGCGCGCCAGGAAGGAGCCCACCACCCCGAGGTTGGTGGCGAGCATCAGGGGATAGAACAAGCGGGGCCGCGACTGATCCGCCGGGGCCGAGAGGATCGCCGCCCCGCTCACCAGCGCCGCGAGCAACACCAGGGGCAGGGAGAGGCCATCGAGGCCGAGGTCGAGGGAGAGGCCCAGCTTCGGCAGCCAGGCCAGCTGGAGATCCACCGGCGGCTGCCCCCAGGCGAGCAGGCCAACGCCCAGCTGCAGGCCGCAAGCCAGGGCGGCGAGGTTGCGCACCCGCAGCGATGAGGCCTGGGGCAGAAGGGGCAGCAGCAGGCCGGCCAGCAGGGGCGGGCCGAGCAGGAGCAGCAGAAGCAGGGAAGCCATCAGCGGATCGGGCGAAGGAGATCGGCGGGCACGGAGGGCTGGCTGGCGAAGAGCCAGGCGGCCATCAGCAGAATCCCCAGCAACAGGGAGAGGGCATAGGCCTGGGAGCGGCCGCTGGTGGTGAGGCTGAGGCGTCGAGCCCCCTCGAGGGCGGCGCCGCCGGTGGCGCCGCTGAAGCCATCCACCAGCCGCTCATCCGACCAGGCGCTGAGCCGCGCCAGGGCCACCACCAAACCCACCACGGTGCGGTGGTAGAAGCGCTCGGTCTGCATGTCGTGGGCAAGCCAATCCTGCAGACCCCCCAGGGTGGAGGGCAGCTGGGCCAGGGGGTGGGGTCGCAGGTAGAACACCGCCGAGAGGCCGCCGCCCAAGAGGGTGGAGAGGAGCAGCGGCACCGCGGCGGGACCCCAGCCCGGCAGGGGGGTGAGGGCAAACACCCCATTGCGCACCAGCAGCTGCGGCAGGTGGAGCACCACGCCCATCAGCAGCAGGGTGGGCAGGGCCATCAGCCAGAGCACCTCGGGGGAGCGGGTGGTGAAGGGGGTTTCAAACCCGCCCCAGATCTGGCCAAACACCCGGATCAAGCCGGCGCTGACCAGGGCGTTGCTGAGCAGCACCAGGCCGCCGAGCAGGAGCGGATGGTCGCTGGCGAGGGTGATGACCAGCAGCTCCCGCAGGGCGGCGAATCCGCCGAAGGGGGGCAGGGCCATCAAGCCGGCGGCGCCGGAGAGGAAGGCCAGGCCGATGAGGGGGCGCTTCTTCCACAAGCCACCCAGCTGGGTGAGGTCTTGGGTGACGTTGGTGAAGATGATCGCCCCCACCGCCATCAGCATCAGGGCCATCGGCAGGGGGTAGACGAGCAGCAGGTGGTCGGCGGCGTCGATCCCGCCCAGGCCGACGGCCACGAAGATCAGGCCCATCCAGCTGCTCACCAGGAAAGAGAGGGCCCGTTTGACGTCGATCTGGGCCAGGGCGATCAGCGAGCCCACCACCGCCGTGGTGCCCCCCACCACCACCAGCACGGTTTGCACCACGGGGCTGAGGGCGATGAGGGGCTCCAGGCGCAGCAGCACCCAGGCGCCGCCCACCACCACCACGGAATTGCGCAGCACCGTGGAGGGCAGCGGGCTTTCCATGGCTTCATCCAGCCAGAGGTGCAGGGGGATCTGGGCGCACTTGCCCATCGGGCCGGCGATCAGGGCCAGCAGGATGATCGTGACGCCAGGCGGAATGGGGAGCTGGTTGTTGATCTGATCAGCCGCCCAGGCCTGCAGGCCATGGAAGTTCCAGGTGCCGGTGATCGGCAGCAGGGCGATCACCCCGGCCAGCAGGATGAGGTCTCCGATCCGTTTGGTGAGAAAGGCATCCCGCGCTCCCTTCACCACCAGCGGCTGGTTGTACCAGGTGCCCACGATCAGGTAGGTGCCCATGGTGAGCAGCTCCAGGATCACGTAGCTGAAGAACAGCGAGTCGGTGAGCACCAGGGCGCAGAGGCCGGCTTCGAAGAAACTGAGGGAGCCGAAGAAGCGGGGCCAGCCCCAATCCATCTCCAGATAGCCGATCGAATAGATCTGCACAAGCACGTGCAGGGCCGTGATCACGGTCATCGCAATCAGGGCGGGTTCGGTGATCAGGCCGTCGAAGCCCACCCGCAGGCCGGCGGTCTGCAGCCAGGTCCAGCCGAAGGTGAGGGGCCGGTAGATGGCGGAGGAGCCGGCGGTGGAGTTGGAGTGGAGGGCCACCAGGGCCAGGGAGCTGTGGAGGAAGGCCACGCTCACCATCAGGAGGTTGACGTAGCCGCAGGGCCGGGGTCCGGTGCGGGAGATCAGACCGGGCGACCAGCACAGCGACAGCAGAGAGGCCACGAGGGGGTAGATGGGTACCAGCCAGGCCGTCTGTGCGAAAAGCAGATTCATTGGCACCGGGAGGGGGTGTTCGGCGGGAACACGTGGCCGCGAAGACTAATAGCCGGATCCCGGCCCTGGCGAGACCCGTAACGAAGCAAAGCGTGATCGGCGCCAGAAGCAGCGCTGATCCATCGGCCGGGGCAAGGCCAGGGGCCGCGGCGGTGAGAGATTGGCAACCCCTGCGGATCGCGCCGATGGCCTGCCCGCGCTGCGGCTGCCACATGGTCTCCCGCCCTGGCGAAGGCCCCTGGAAGCGCTCCACCCCCCTGGTCTGCACCCGCTGCAACCATCCGCTGCCAGACCGCGCGGATGGGGCGCTGGCGGGAGGCAGGCTCGGCAGGCTGCTCACCCTGCTGGTGCTGCTCTTTGCCGGGGCGATGGTGTTCACCCTCGCCAGCCTGCAAGATCTGCGCTCCCCCCCGCCCGAACCGGAGCGGGCCGAGCAGACGGACGGCGGCTGAGACCGCCGTCCCTGACCACCGTCCCTGACCGCCGTCCCTCGCCCTCAACCCCGGCGCCGACGCCCCAGCCACACCAGCAGCGCCAGCCCTGCCCCCGCCGCCAGCCCCCCCACCAGCACGCCGGCGAGCGGCTCCAGCAGGGCTAGCACCCGCCCGTAATGGGGACCCAGGGCCAGCCCGGCCAGGGTCAGGAAGGTCACCCAGAGCAGGCTGCCGGCGGTGGTCCAGACCAGAAAACTCCTCTGCGGCATCAGCTCGATCCCGGCCGGCACCGACACGAAGGTGCGCACGCCGGGGATGATCCGCCCCCAGAACACCACCGCCGCGCCATGGTGGCTGAACCAGCGCCGACTGGCCGCCAGGGCGCCGGGGGTCAACCCCAGCCAGCTGCCGTGGCTCCGGGCGAAGGCCTCCAGCCGCCGCTCGTTCACCAGCCGGCCCAGCCC
>JBIPMZ010000251.1:0-3776 GCA_044376165.1 Cyanobium sp. | reverse complement strand
TGCGATCACCGTACACTGCCCTCATCTTGACAAAAGCGGACAGCGATGGGCTGCTAGTCTTTCAAAACGCAAAAGATCACGGCAATGTGAAGCGTTTGCCCTTTGCTCTGACTCACGATGCTCTCCGTTGCGATTGAGGCGAACCAATGGCGTTGCGCGAGAATTGCTGGGAGGTATTACGATTTGCCTTCAATAAACTGAGCCAGCGCGGTTATGGAATGAAAATTCGTGGGTACAAGGTCGTTGACGCCAAACTCCACGGAGTAAAGACTTGTAAGGTGAGTTATCAGATTCATCATTAGCAGGGAATCCATGATGCCACATTCGATCAGATCGTAATCGTCGTTAAAGTCGTCGGGTGGCTCCCCGTGAAAAGCCTCTGTGATCACATGGTTCCGTAGATTTCTGAGCAGGTCGGCGGAATTCATCAGGATGGGGGGCGGGGAGAGTTGCGGTGAGGTCTGTAAGCGGTGCGGCTGATGGCGCTATGGCTGATGGCGGCACTGGAGGCCGTGCTGGCGTCTTCTTTGCGTTGACGTATCGCTCACTTTTTTCTTTTGGATTGAATAGCTTTCTGCGCAACTTTACACCTGGGGCATCCCTCTTGCTTTCTGATGCATGCTTCTTAACGTTCGTTGACGTTCCCTGCGCCCCATGCGACTAGCTTTGCGAAGGGGGATAGCTCTGGCGGCAAGGCCTCCAGCGATGCAGCCGCTGTTTCGGCGGGCTGCTCGTGGCGTGACCCCTCGCCCATGCCCAGGAAGAGGCGTGTGAGTCTCTCTTTTCTATGGAACCTGGCCCTCGGCACACCCCATCTCGTCTGCGCTTTCCCGCTTGCCCTACGCCGATCAAGAGCGAAGGCCTGTACGGCGTTGCGCTTTAGAGCTTCCCGATCTGCAAGGGGTTGTATTTCACCAGGGAGGAGCGGATTGGCTCCCGCTACGGCTTGTGATCTGGGCTTCGTTAGGGCTCCTTCTTTCCCATTTTAATCGCCACAATCTTGCGGCCGATCTGCATCTCCTGTTCAAACTGCTCCTTTGCGATGCAGGGGTCCAAGCTGTCAACCGTGCCGCCGGCTTCAAAGTGAAGAATGAACACGCGGCCCACTGCATACAGGGTGGCCAGTGGCTCCACCATCTCACTCATGCCGAGCACAAGCCTTGCGCCTGGCACGGCTGTGCTAGCGAGTCTGCCGACCATCTCCTGCGCCTCCTCGCGGATCGACTCCCGAATCAATTCCCCCGCCTCGCGAGTGAGTTTCTTGCTGCTGGTGGTTTGTGCAATCACGTCTTTAATCAGGTTTATGGCGATGCCAGCGGGGCCGATGCCCACCAGCTCTTGCAGTACCTCTCGCACCCGTTGGCTGGGGAATTCAACGCCGTAGTGGCTGGCCAATCTTCGCACCAGCTGCTGTTGCACGCCAGACTGCACCGCATGATCAAGCAGGGGCAGTGACGGCAGAACCTGTGCTGCAAAGGAGCCAAACATGTACTGACGAACAATCTCGATGGCCTCGGTGGCTCTCTTGCTTTCCTTGGGCATGGCGGAGGAGGGTCCGGAGAACGAGTTCAGCACCTCACCGGCTCCAGCCGTACCGCCGCCCCTTTCAGCTCGGGCTGGCCGGAGAGCGGACAGCCCAGCTCATGCATCAGCCGATTGGCCTCGCAGGCCAGCTCCCCCTGGGAGGCCCCCCAGTGCATCGGCAGGAACACCGTGCCGGGGCGGATGCGCTCGCTCCGCTGCACGGGCACCACCACAGCACCGCGGCGGGAGAGCACCCGGGCGCTGGCGCCTTCCGCCAGACCGGCGGCCTCGGCGTCGTCGGGGTGCACCTCGAGCTGGGGACCGGGATGGGTGCGGGCCATTCGCTCCACATGGGCGGTGCGGGTCATGGTGTGCCAGTGGCCGAGGTAGCGGCCGACGGTGAGCACCAGGGGATAGGTGGCGTCGGGGGGTTCCGCCAGGCCGAGGGGCGGATCGGCCAGCAGGCGTGCCCGGCCGCTGGCGGTGGGGAAGCGGTGACCCTCTGGAGCCCCGGGGAAGGGCGCGGCCTCGCCGTAGAGGCGGGCCTGTCCGGCGCCGGGGGCGGTGCCGGCCGGGAACGGCCACTGCTGGGGGCCGTGGGCGGCCAGCAGGGCGTGGCTCAGACCGCTGCTGTCGCACAGGCGGCCGGAGGTGAGAGCCACGTATTCGTCGTACACCGCGGCGGCCCCGCTCCAGGCGAACTGCTCCTGAAACCCGAGCCGGCGCCCCAGTTCCGCGAAGATTGCCCAGTCGGGCCGGGCCTCGCCGGGGGCTTGGCGGAAGGCCGGGCAGAGGGTGACGCGCCGCTCGGAGTTCACCATCACCCCCGCCTTCTCGCTCCACTGGGCGGCGGGCAGCACCAGATGGGAAACGGCTTGGGTTTCGGTGCCGGCATAGGCCTCCGTGAGCACCACCAGCGGGCAGCGCGCCACCGCCGCGCGCACCCGATCCAACGATGGCAGGCTCACCAGCGGGTTGGTGGCCGCCACCCACCAGAGATCGATGGCATCCCGCTCCATCGCCTCGATCTGCTCCCACACGTTCAAGCCGGGGGCCGGGGCGATCGAGCCGGCGGGGACGCCCCAGGCGCGCTCCACGGCGGCGCGATGGTCGGGGTTGCGCACCGTTCGGTAGCCGGGCAGCAGCTGGGCCAGGCCGCCCACCTCCCGGCCCCCCATGGCGTTGGGTTGGCCGGTGAGGGAGAAGGGTCCGGCGCCGGGGCGACCGAGCTGGCCGCTCACCAGGTGGAGGTTGATGAGACCGCTCACCGTGGCGGTGCCCTCCCGGCTCTGGTTCACCCCCATCGACCAGAGGCTGAGCACCGCGGGGCTGGTGCGCCACCAGGCGGCGAGCTGGCGCAGCTGGGCGGCGTCGATGTCGCAGAGGTGGCTCACCCGCTCCGGCGTCCAGGCGCTCCAGAGGGCTGCGAGGGCGCCGAAACCCTCGGTGTGGGTCGCCACAAACGCCCGGTCGACCCCCTCCTCCTCCAGCAGCAGATGGCCGAGGCCGCAGAGCAGGGCCAGGTCGGTGCCGGGGCGGATCGCCAGGTGGAGATCGGCGGCGTCGCTGGTGGCGGTGGCGCGCGGATCGACCACCACCAGCCGCAGGGCTTCGCCCACCTTGCGCTTGCGCTTGAGCAGCCGCTGGAACAGCACCGGATGGCATTCGGCGGTGTTGGTGCCGATCATCAGCACCAGCTGGGCGGCCTCCAGATCGTCGTAACAGCAGGGGGGGCCGTCGGAGCCGAGGCTGCGGGCGTAGCCGGCGACGGCCGAACTCATGCAGAGCCGCGAATTGGCGTCGAAGTTGTTGCTGCCCAGGGCGCCCTTGAGCAGTTTGTTGGCCGCGTAGTAGTCCTCGCAGAGGAACTGGCCGGAGCCGTAGATCGCCAGGGCTTCAGGGCCGCGCCGGGCCAGGGTGGCGCCGATGCGCTCCACCAGGATCGTGAACGCCTGCTCCCAGGAGATCGGCGTGAACGGCTGGTGGGTGTGCTCCCGCCACAGGGGGGTTGTGAGGCGGTTGCGGTGCAGCGTCTCCCCCACCGTGGCCCCCTTCACGCACACCTGGCCGAGGGAGGAGGGATGGGAGCGGTCGCCGCGGACGGTCCACTCCAGCGCGGCCTCGCCAGCCCCGGGAGGCGGGGGCTTGAGCTCCAGGCCGCAGCCGACGCCGCAGTAGGGGCACTGGGCCCGGGCTGGGGTGGGGGCGGCGGCGCTCAGGAGCTGTGGGCGAATTCAACTATTGCAGCGCCG
>JBIPMZ010000250.1:0-3783 GCA_044376165.1 Cyanobium sp. | reverse complement strand
CAGGGGACTCCCGTTCCACTGCGGCGCTTCCTGACAGACCACAATCTGCTGTTTTGCGACAACCACAAAACCGCCCACGACCGGGAGGCGTATCGGGAGGATCCGGCGGCGCCGAGGTTGATGGTGCGGTTGTGGTTGACCGGGTGAATGGAGGTGGCGCGAATCCAGCCGCCCCTGGCAGGCCCGCTCCGGCGCCTGGAGCCGCACGCCAAGCCACTAAGCTGCCTGCTGGAATCCATGGCTCTGCGCTGAACCGGTGCCGAATCCGTTGCCGCAAAGGGAGGAGTTGATCGCGGATGCTTTGCTGCGCGTTGCCGAGGCTGAGTATGGTTCCCTGTACAGCCAGCATCTTTTTGATCAATACAAGCTGATGGTGGAGATGGCTGATCGGGTTAGCGCCCGTCGCATGCAGGCGAATACATTCTTCTTGACAGTGAATACTGCTCTGCTCGCGGTCTTTGCGAGTCTTGTCAAGGAGGAGGTTCTCTTCGGGTTCGTGGGTGCGTTGCCGATCGGGGCGCTGCTGATTCTTTGCTATGTCTGGTGGCGGATTGTGTTCAGCTACCAGCAGCTTAACAGCGGCAAGTTTCGGGTGATCCATCAGTTGGAACAACAGCTGCCCGTGGCACCCTATGCCGCCGAGTGGATCGCGGTGGGCGAAGGAAAGGATCCCAAGCGCTACCTGCCCCTCACCCATGTGGAAAACTGGGTGCCGCGGCTGTTTGGCTTGCTGTATTTGCTGCTCTTGCTGGCTGTGTGGAACTCCGCCCCGCACGCTGCCGTCAGCGCCAGCATCCGCTGATGCCCGCTCTCCTGCGCTGGCAGAGCACCACGGAGGCGTTTCTCGAAACGCTTGGGGAGGGGCAGGTGCTCACGATGGTGCGCCTCCCCGCCGGGCGCTTTCGGATGGGATCCGCGGCGGACGAGGCGGGGCATGATCCGGAGGAGGGCCCCGTGCGGGAGGTGGACCTTCAGGAGTTTCTGATGGCCCGCACGCCGATCACCCAGGCCCAGTGGCGCACGGTGGCGGGCTGGGAGGAGAGGCCGGGGGAGAGCTGGCAGAAAGCCTTGCCCCTGGATCCTTCCCTCTTCCAGGGGGAGAGGGCCCGCCTTGGCGAGGGTGAGGTGGATACCTCCCAGCGGCCGGTGGAGCGGATCGGCTGGGAGGAGGCGATGGAGTTCTGCCGGCGCCTCAGCCTGCGCAAGGGCCGCCACTACACCCTGCCGAGCGAAGCGCAGTGGGAATACGCCTGCCGGGCCGGCACCACCACGCCCTATGCCTTCGGCTTTCGCCTCACGCCGGAACTGGGCAACCTGCGGCTGGAGGGGGCTGAAGCGGGGGCCACCGATCTTCAGCACACCACCCCGGTGCAGCGCTATCCCGCCAACGCGTGGGGCCTGCACGACATGCATGGCAACGTGTGGGAGTGGTGCCTGGATCACTGGCATGCCAACTACCGCGGCGCCCCGAACGACGGCACGGCCTGGATCGACGCCAACGCCCCCGCCAGCGCGGATCGGGTGGTGCGCGGCGGAGCCTGGAGCGATCCCGCCAGCGATGCCCGCTCGGCCTGCCGGTATCGGCTCCCCCCGCAGGCCCGGGATGCGGCGATCACGGGCTTGCGGGTGGTGTGTCTGCCTGCAGCGCCTGGCCAGGAGAGCGAGCCCCCGCAGGGATCCCTCGGCGGGATGCGTGACGCATGACCCTGCCAGCGGCCTACATCTCCTACGCCTGGGGTGACGACAAGACAGCGGCGGGTCGCGAACGCGAGGCGATCGTGGCGGATCTCTGCCGCAGCTTTGCGGAGGTGGGAATTGTGATCGGCCGGGATAAGAATGAGGTGAAGCCCGGTGATTCCATTGAGGCGTTTGGCGTGCGGATCGCAAAGGCACCGTTGATCCTTGCGGTGATTAGTGAGCGTTCGCTGCGCTCTGAATGGTGCATGCTCTACGAACTCTATGAAGCGTACCTGCGCCGTGGTGGTAATGGCAAGGAATTCGCTGAGGATGTGGTGGCGCTTGTGCTCGATGATGCCGAGCCCGACCTGGATAAAAGCAAGCCCTTGGTCGACTACTGGAAGGCCAAATACTCCGAATATAAGGAAATGCTGGAGGCTGCGGATCCAAATGCCGAGCGAAGCCTCGAATCGCGTAAAGTTCTGATGAAATATTGCGAGATGATTGAGAGCCTGCCGGATATGCTTCTGGCGATCAGGCGCATCGCCATGCCGCGCGGTAGCGCCTCTATTCGCCGCGACGACTTCAAAGAAATTCATGCCTATGTGGCGCGTAAGCTCGGTGGAGCCGTTGCGGAGATCCCGGCTCCGCCACCGGAGCTGGAGCTGGCGGTTCTTCAGCACGCGGTGAAGAAACTCGCGCGGACGCATTCGCAGCTCTCGCCGGCCCAGCTGCATCGCTGCTGGCATCGGGCGATCGAGGCAACCTGGCCCTTGCGCAGCGCCGCCAGCCTGTTTCCCCAGCTTGCTTCTGCGGCCCCCCTGCACTGGGCCGACCTGCAGGCTCTCGTTGCCGATCCTGGCCCATGGGCATCTCTGGACGCGGCAAAGATCGACCTCCTCTTCCATCACTTCGAGACCGGGCTTGCCCTGCCGGCGGCCGATGCTGCGGCGGAAGCCACAGCGGCTCTGCCGACCATCCTTGCGGTGTTGATCAAGCCCACGGGGGACAGGAGCGCCTCTGGCCAGCAGGCCTATCGCTGCACCGCCGTGCTGCGGCTCTCCCTTGCGGAAGGGGATTGGCAGTACGAACCGGTGGATCCGGTGGCCGATCATGTGTTCTGTTTCCACCCGCCCCCATCGCAACCCAGCTGGCAGCTGCCCGGTGCAGTGCTCGGGCGGTTGTGGCAGGCCGCCGCGACGCGCCTGTGCGAATTGGGCCGGATTGATCAGGAACCACTCCTCGATCTTTTCCTGCCCCGTGATCTGCTCGATGAGGATTGGTGGCATCTGGAGCTGCGGGATGGATCGGATGAGCTTGGTCTGCTGGCCAGCAGGTTTTATCGGCTTCGCTCCATCGATCGCTGGACCAAACCGGAGCTGCTGATTCACAAGCAACACTTCGATCGCAAGCACGCTGCCCTCCGGCGCGGTGAGGGGCACTGGCAGCTGTTTCCCGAGGGCGTCCCCAGCGCTGAGCTTCTGCGCCAGCTTCCCCTCAGCCGCAGCCCCGCCCGCCCTGAAATCGTGGCCATCCTGCCGCTCGGATCGCTGGGGACAGAACCGCGCAGCCGGTTGGCCTTCCTCCGATCCGCCCTGGAGTCTTCCGCTCCGGTGGTGCTGTGGTGGCATCCTTCCGCTGACGCCGAACCCGAGAAGAGGAGGCAGCAGCAGATGGGGCAACTCCTCCAGGTGCTCCAGCTGCGCAAACCCACCAAGATCAAAAACCACCACCAGCCGGTGCGCCTCGATCCTTTCGCGCTGCCACAGCAAAAGCAGTCGCTGCCGGAATCCCTCGTGGTGTTGATCGAGGATTCGCTGGAGATGGATCCCGATCGTCCGGCGTGCCCGCGCTTGTTTGCCGCGGCGGAGTCGGCCCCTTCCCTCGGCTACCGCACCGGCTGAAGCCGCCCTTTCGCCCGCCACCCCCCTCCCGGTCTTCCACCCAGCGCTTCCGCTTCACCGCCGATGACCCCCTCCCGCTCCACCCCCAACCCTTCCCGAGAATCCTGGGACCTGTTCACCAACCTCCCTCCGGCCCTGCGGCGGAAGGACGCGGTGCCGCGGCGGGGCCGGGATCCCTGGCTTGAATCCCCGCCCTGGCGCC